>DATAPS010000062.1:0-2147 GCA_036265085.1 Acetobacteraceae bacterium
TTCGATCACCCGGCCGGCGATCAGGATCCCGCCAATCGGCTGGTAGCCGCCACCGAGACCTTTCGCGACGATCTGGATGTCGGGCGCAATCCCCTCCTGTTCCCAGGCGTGCATCGTGCCGGTGCGGCCCATGCCGCACATCACCTCGTCGAGGATCAGTAGCGCGCCGTGACGGTCGCAGATCTCGCGGATGCGGCGGAAGTACCCCGGCAACGCGGCGACGCAGCCGAGGGTCGCGCCGACCACCGGTTCGGCGCAGAACGCGATCACCCGGTCCGGCCCGAGACGCTGGAATTCCACCTCCAGCTCGTCGGCGAGGCGGGTGACATAGGCGTCGTCACTCTCGTCGTCGCGGCGTTCGCGGTAGGCGTAGCAGGCGGAGACGTGGCTGAACGCCTACGACAGCAGCGGCGCATACGGGGCGCGGCGCATCATGTTGCCGCCGGCCGACAGCGCGCCGAGCGTATTGCCATGGTAGCTCTGCCGCCTGGCGATGACGCGGTCGCGGCCGGGCTGGCCGATCTCGAGGAAGTACTGGCGCGCGAGCTTCAGCGCCGCCTCCATTCCTTCCGATCCGGACGACACGAAATAGGCGTGAGTGAGGCCGCCCGGCTCGGTGCCGAGAACCATGTCGGCGAGCGCCTCGGCGGCCGTGTTCGTGAACAGCCCGGTATGAACGTAGGCGACGCGACTGAGCTGCTCAGCGATCGCTTCGTTCAATCTCGAATTGTTATGACCGAGACATGCGACAGCCGCGCCGCCGGAGCCGTCGATGATTTCGCGGCCATTCTCGGTGCGGAGATACATGCCGGCCCCGCTGACCACGGTCGGCGGCACGTCGGACAAGCTACGGTGAAGAAGGCGGCTCATGAATGACCGGCAAGATCGCGGAAGAGCCTTCTAGAGCACGGATTCCGACCGCGCAACCGAGCGTGGGCAGCCACAATATCTCCGCCCTCCGAGAATATTGGAAGATCTTTCCATGATCCCTTCAAATCCATCGCGAGAGCATCTCGCAAACGATATGGGCGAGGATCTACGTATCATTTTGAACCCGGTTTAGATGACATGCATATTTAATCAAAATGCCTCTTGGCACCGGGAACTGGCTGCGACGAGACTGGTTGCACTGCACGAAAGCGGCGAATCCAACGGAAGATTGATCGCTTTCAGAAAGTCCTGGGAGTCCGACATGAGCGAAACGAAAGCCACCAACCCGACCGACACCAAGGCCGAGCGGGCCCAGCAACGCCGTCCCGACCAGAGCGAGGCATCGCGCCACAGCGACGCCGCCGACACCGTGAATCGCAGCATCCCGCGTGCGGAGCAGGCCAGCCAGGAAGCTTTGCGGGCCGGGGCCCGGGGGATCCAGCGCAGTTCCGGGGTGATCGGCGAAGCGGTGCGCCAGGGGGCAAACACGGCCGCAGACAATGTGGAGGAAGCCGGTGCTGCGGCGAGCCGCACGATGCGGCGCAGCGCCGGCGCATTCGCCTCAGGCCAGCGCGATCTGGCCGAGGAAACGGCGCGTCGCGTCGAGGAGATCGGGCACCGGATCGGCGATGCGGTGCAGTCCGGCACCGAAGATCTGAGCCTGTGGCTGAATTTCCATGCGGACGCGAGCGACAGCATGCAGGACCTCCAGCATGGGGTCGAGACGCTGCTGAACGGCGTCATCCGCACGAACATGCAGGCGACGCAGCGACTGATCCACCTGGTCGACCCGGGTGCCGTGGTCGACATGCAACGCCAATTCGTCCGCGACTATCTCGCTGCGCTCATGCAGGGAGCTGCAGGCATCGCCCGGGCCGTGCACCGCGCGGCCGATGAAGGGCTGAGGCCGGTGGAGGAGAAATTGCAGGAGCGCGCCAGCGCGGCGCAGCGGCGGAATGGCCGCAACGGGCAGCACCACGACGGCCGGGCGGTCGGCGACTTCATGACGCGGAACGTTCGTGTCGCGAGCCCCGAAGACAGCGTGCAGCAGGCGGCTCGCATGATGCGCGACGAGGACACGGGCGTCCTGCCGGTGGGCGACGGCGACCGGCTGGTCGGGATGGTGACGGACCGCGATGTCGCCCTGCGCCTCGTCGCGGAGGGTCGCGATCCGGCCCAGACCAAGGTGCGCGAGGTCATGACGCCCGAAATCCTCT
>DATAPS010000063.1:0-13042 GCA_036265085.1 Acetobacteraceae bacterium
AACCAGTTCCAGTGCCGACGCCCTTGGCTGCCGGCACCCGGCGGCGTGATCGAGAATATGCTCGCGTCGAAGCGGACCGTGCAGACGCTCGATATGAGGAACGCCGAGATGTATCTTGCGGGATATGAGAATCCCCGCGCGCTCGTCGAACTCGGCGGCGCGCGCACGACCCTTCATGTGCCGCTCCTCAAGGACGACGCGGCAATCGGCTTCTTCATTCTCTACCGTCAGGAAGTGCGCGCTTTCACCGACAAGCAGATCGCGCTGCTCGAGAATTTCGCCGCCCAGGCGGTGATCGCGATGGAGAACGCGCGTCTCCTCGGCGAGCTGCAGGCGCGCACCGCCGAACTGGCCGCCCGCAACAGCGCGTTCAGCGAGCAGATCGAGCACCAGTCCGCCACGATCGACGTGCTGAAGGCGATGTCGGCATCGCCGGGCGACGCGCTGCCGGTGTTCCGGTTGATCGCGCAGCGGGCGTGCGATCTGTGCGGGGCCGTCGCTTCGATCCTGTTCGAATTCGACGGCGATATGCTGCACCCGCGCGCGTGGACCGGATGGGATGCCGCCGCCGCCGCCGCGTTTATCGGACAGTTCCCGATGCGGCCCGATCGCGGCACGGCGAGTGGGCGCGCGATCCTCGATGGGAAGATCGTGCACATCCGCGATGCGCCGGGCGATCCGGACGTGGGCGAGAAGACGCGCGCCTTGGGTGTGGGCTCGACGATCGCTGTGCCGTTGCTGCACGACGGGCGACCGCTTGGCACGATCGCCATCGGATTGCCGGTGCCAGGAGGGTTTTCCGACACCCAGGTCGAGCTGCTGAAGACCTTCGCCGAGCAGGCGGTGATCGCGATCCGCAGCGTCGCGACGTTCCGCCGGATGCAGGCGCTCACGCGCGACCTCCAGGAGTCCCTCGAACAGCAAACCGCCACCGCTGACGTTCTCAAAGCGATCAGCCGCACCGCGTACGATCTCGACACCGTGCTGACGACGCTGATCGCGACCGCAATGCGCCTGTGCGGAGCCACGAGCGGAGAGATCTTCCGCCGCTACGGCGACGTCTATCGTTATGCTGCGAGCGAGATGCTCGTGAATCCGGACTATGCGCGTTACGAACAGGCAACCGAAATCCACCCGGGGCGCGGCACGCTCGTCGGCCGGGTGGCACTCGAGAACAAGCCCGTTTCGATCGCCGATGCATGGACCGATCCGGAGTACGAGGAGAAGGAACAGGCGCGGCTCGCCCCCGTTCGCGCCATGATCGGCGTGCCGCTCGTGCGGGACGGGGAGGCGATCGGCGCCTTCGCCCTCGCCCGCCCGGAGCCCATTCCGTACACCGAACGCCAGATGCAACTTGTCACCAGCTTCGCCGACCAGGCCGTCATCGCCATCGAGAATGTCCGCTTGTTCGACGCGGTGCAGGCGCGCACACGCGAGCTCGCGCAATCGGTGGCGGAACTGCGGGCACTGCAGGAGGTGCTTGGCGCGGTGAATTCGTCGCTCGATCTGGAGACCGTGCTCGCCACCATCATCGATCGCGCCGTGCCACTCGCGCAGGCCGACGAGGGCATGATCTACGAATTCGATAGCACCGATCAGGTGTTCGTCCCCAAAGCCGCGTACGGGATGACGGAGGACCGGATCCAGTGGCTGCGCGAGCGGCGCATCCGCATCGGCGAGACCTATCTCGGCCGCAGCGCGGCGCTGCGCGCTCCGGTCTCGATCGATGACGTGCAGCAGGACGAACCGGCGCCGGATACGGCCTTGGTACTGCGCGGTATCCACGCGGTCCTCGCCGTGCCGCTGCTGCGCGAGGATCGCGTGGTGGGCGGCCTCGCGATCCGCCGCCGCCGCGAGGGCGCGTTCGAACCGGCGACGGTGACGCTGATGCAAACCTTCGCCGAGCAATGCGTGCTCGCGATCGAGAATGCGCGCCTTTTCGCCGAATCGCACCGTGCCCGCGCCGAGGCGGAGACGGCGCTCGCCGACCTGAAGCGCGCGCAGGATCGGCTCGTGCAGTCCGAAAAGATGGCCTCGCTCGGCCAGCTCACCGCCGGCATCGCGCACGAGATCAAGAACCCGCTCAACTTCGTCAATAACTTCGCAATACTGTCGGTTGAGCTGCTGGACGAACTGAAGGACACCGCGTCCACCGCGCTCGCGACGCTCGACGGCGGGCAGCGCGCCGAGGTGGAGGAGGTCGTCGACATGCTCACCAGCAACATGCAGAAGATCACGGAGCACGGCAGGCGCGCTGACGGCATCGTGCGGAGCATGCTGGAACATTCGCGCGGCACATCCGGCGAAAGGCGAACCGTCGATCTCAACACGCTCGTCGAGGAGGCCTTGAATCTCGCCTATCACGGCGCGCGCGCGCAGGATCAGAGCTTCAACATCACCCTCGAGCGTGACTATGCCCCAGGCCTCGCCCCACTTGAGGTCACGCCGCAGGATCTCACGCGCGTGTTCCTCAACCTGTTCAGCAACGGCTTCTACGCGGCGACGCGGCGCGCGAAGGCCGAAGGGCCGGATCTTGCCCCGACGCTCGCCGTATCCACGCGCGATCTCGGCGAGGTGGTGGAGGTGCGGGTGCGCGACAACGGCGTCGGCATCCCAGCGGAGATTCGCGACAAGATGTTTCAACCGTTCTTCACCACCAAGCCGACCGGCGAAGGCACCGGCCTCGGCTTGTCGATCACCTACGACATAGTCACCAAGCAGCATGGGGGCACGATCACCGCTGAAAGCGAGGTCGGCGCGTTCACCGAATTCGTCGTCAATCTGCCGCGCGTGACGGCCGCGAACGGGGGAGCGCGCGCATGAGCGTCGTGGTACTCGTGGTCGACGACGAACCCGACGTCGAGGCGCTGTTCCGCCAGAATTTCCGCCGCGAGGTGCGGCAGGGGCTTTATTCGCTGGAGTTCGCGCTGTCCGGGCTGGCGGCCCTGGACCGGCTGCAGGGCCGTGTCGGCGAAGCGATCATCCTGTTGGTCTCGGACATCAACATGCCGGGGATGAGCGGGCTCGATCTGCTGCCCGAGGTGAAGCACCGGCGGCCGGACCTGCCGGTGTTCATGATCTCCGCGTATGGCGACCGCGAAACGGTCGCAACCGCGCTCGCGCGTGGCGCGCAGAAGTTCATGACAAAACCTGTGGATTTTCCGGCGTTGAAGCAGGACGTGATGGCGGCGGTCGCCCAGGCGCGCGGCCCCGCATGACCGCGCGCATCCTGGTCGTGGACGACGAGCCCGACCTGGAGCAGCTGATCGTCCAGCGCTTCCGGCGGCAGATCCGCGACGGGTCGATGAGCTTCGCCTTTGCCGCCGACGGCGTGCATGCGCTGGCGGCGCTCGAGGACGATCCGGCGATCGACATGGTGGTCAGCGACATCAACATGCCGCGCATGGACGGACTCACGCTGCTCGGCAAGCTGGAGGCGCGCGAGAGCCGGCTGTCCACGATCATCGTGTCGGCATATGGGGACATGTCGAATATTCGCACCGCCATGAACCGCGGCGCGTTCGACTTCGTGATGAAGCCGATCGATTTCGCCGATCTCGACGCCACCATCGCCAAGACGCTGCGCCACATCGAGATCGTCCGCGGATACCAGCGCCGCCAGCAGGAAGCGGAGCGGGCGCGGATGCAGCTCGCGCGCTATTTCTCGCCGAGCCTCGCGGAGCGGCTGGCGGCATCCGATACCGGCATCGAGATGGGCGCGCAACGGCGGGACGTCACCTCGATGTTCACCGACATCACGGGCTTCACCACGCTCGCGGAATCCGTCCCGCCAGCGGTCATCGGGGGCATCCTCAACGAGTACATGACGGGGATGACCGAGATCGTGTTCGACCGTGGCGGCACGCTGGTGCGGATCATCGGCGACGCGTTGAACGTGCTGTTCGGCGCGCCTGCCGATCAGCCCGACCACGCGGCGCGCGCGGTCGCATGTGCAATGGACCTCGATGCCTATGCGGAGGATTTCCGCGTGCGCTGGCGCGATCAGGGAATCGCGTTCGGGGCGACGCGGATCGGGATCAACTCGGGTCCCGCGCTCGTGGGCAGCATCGGCGGGGGCCGCGTGTTTCACTACGCGGCGTATGGCGACACGATCAACACGGCCGCGCGGCTCGAGACGGCGAACAAGCAGCTCGGCACACGCATTTGCGTTAGCGGCAGCGTGGTTGCTGAGGTGCCCGACTTCCGCGGCCGCCCCGTCGGCGAGCTGATCCTGCGTGGCCGCCACGGAGCGCTCCCGGCGCATGAGCCGCTGACGGAGGCGCGCTACGCGTGTGGGCTGACCGCGGCGTACTTGGGAGCGTATGCAAAGGCAGCGGCGTGCGATCCAGGCGCGCTGTCCGCTTTCGCGGCGCTACTCGGTCGGGACAGCGCCGATGGTTTGGTGAGCTTTCACCTCAAGCGGCTGCTGGCCGGTGAGACAGGGATCGTCGTGTCACTCGCTTGAGGCGTGCGGGTGAGCGCGGAAATAGGCGCTCGCGCTCTCGTCCATCGCGACGGTCGTGCTCGTGAGGTAGGGAAAGTGCCCGTACCAGACGGAAAGTTCGCGCGCCGCCTCACCGGCGCTCTCGCCTTCGATGGCATAGCGGTAGAGCGCCGACACGAAGCCGGTGCGATCGGCGCCCGAACGGCAGTGCACCAGCAGCGGCTTCGGCGCCGTGCGCAGGACCGCGAGGATCGCCTCAACCTTGCCTTCGGGCACGGGCTCCCGCGCCGAGATTGCGATGTCGTAATGATCTGCGCCGTGTGCGCCCGTGGCGGCGACCTCGTCCTGGTACCATCGGTCCTCCGGATGCGCCCCCCTCAGGTTCAGCACCGCGCGGACGTGATGCGCCTCGATCGTCGTGGCGAACTCGTCGCGGGTCAACTCGGCCGAACGGTAGAGACGACCCACGGCGACTGTGTGGAAATTGCCGCTCCAGATCAGCAGTCCACAATAGGCGCCGTAGGACCCGCAGGCCAGCGCGAGCACAGCCGCGGCGATCAGGACGGCCCGGTCAGAGCGTAAATCGGTGCTGCCGTCCTGCACTTGCGCTACACCTCCGATTGCAGAACCCATGAGAGCGGCGCGATAGCATTCGCACCGCCGCGACCACATAATGCGCGGGAAACGCCGGGAGGAACAAATGGGCGACGCCGCATATCCCCGCAATACGTGGTATGCCGCAGCGTGGTGCCATGAAATCGGCCGCGCGTTGGCCAGGCGCACTGTTTGCGACACCGATCTCGTGCTCTATCGCAAGAGCGACGGGAGCGTGGCCGTGCTGGAAGATGCCTGCTGGCACCGGCTGTTGCCGCTCTCGCTCGGCTGGCTCGACGGCGATCAGGTGGTGTGCGGCTATCACGGGCTGCGCTTCAACGCGGCCGGGCGCTGCACGCACATGCCGGCGCAGAAGACGATCAATCCCTCCGCCGGCGTGCGCGCCTTCCCCGCCGTCGAGCGGCATCGGCTGGTCTGGGTATGGCCCGGCGACCCAGCGCTGGCGGACCCCGATCTGGTGCCCGACTTCCACTGGAACGACGGCACCGACTGGATCGGCGAAGGCGGCACGTACTACGACCTGAAATGCGAGTACCGCCTGGTCGTCGACAACCTGATGGATCTCACGCACGAGACCTACGTGCATGCCGGCAGCATCGGCAACGACGCGATCACCGAGACCCCGTTCGAAGTGACGCATACGGACCGTCGCGTGACGGTGACGCGCTGGATGCGCGACATCGAGGCGCCGCCGTTCTGGGCGAGGAATCTCGGCAAGCCCGGCAACGTCGACCGCTGGCAGGTCATCCGCTTCGAGGCGCCGGGCGTGGTCGCGGGCGATGTCGGCGTCGCGCCGACCGGAACCCGGGCGCCTGAGGGGGACCGGTCGCAAGGGGTGAACGGCTGCTTCCTCGCGGCGATCACGCCGGCGCGGGGCAACACCTGCCACTACCACTGGAATTTCGTGCGCACCTTCAAGCGCGACGATGCCGAGCTGACGCGGGCGATCCAGCGTGCGCATGTCCACGAGGGCAAAGGCGTCTATGACCAGGACGCCACGGTACTCGAAGCGCAGCAGCGCGCGATCGACACACATCCGAGGCAGCCGTTCTACAACCTCAACATCGACGCGGGCGCGCTGTGGGCACGGCGGCTGATCGACCAGATGATCGCGCGCGAACGGGCGGACGCCCCGCACCAGGCAGTGGCGGCGGAATAGCGGCGTGGCCCATCGCAGCGCGGAGGAGTGGCAGCCCGCGCGGCTGACGGCGATTCGCGATCTGACGCCGGATATCCGCATGTTCGAGATCGCGCCGGAGAGCGGGTTCGTACAGCCACAACCCGGGAGCCATATCGACCTCGCGCTTCGCATCGGCGAGCGGGCGGACGTGCGGTCCTATTCCGTGGTCGGGCCGTGCCGTGACGGCGTCTACCGGATTGCGGTGAAGCGGCTGCCGACGAGCCGCGGCGGGTCGGCGTATATGTGGACGCTGCCGGTGGGGGCGCGGCTGACCATCGCCCCGCCCGCCAATCTGTTCCCCCTCACCCGCGGCCGTCCGGAGTATCTGCTGGTCGCGGGCGGCATCGGCATCACGCCGATCTACGGGATCGCGCTCGCGCTCGCGGGAGCGGGCGCGCCGTTCCGGATGCTCTACGGCTGCCGAAGCCGTGACCAGCTCGCACTCGGCGAGGAGCTGCGGGCGCGTATCGGGGATCGGCTGGAGCCGTACATCAGTGCCGAGGGGAAGCGCGTCGATTTCGGTCGCGAGGTCGCGCGGCTCGCACCTGGCGGCGAGGTCTATGTGTGCGGTCCGATCGGCATGATGGAGGCGGCGAAGCACGCCTGGGCGGCAAGCGGGCGTCCGCCGGAGCTGCTGCGGTTCGAGACGTTCGGCAGCAGCGGCCGATACGCGAGCGTGCCGTTTGTCGTGCGGATCCCGCGCCTCGATCGCGAGATCCGCGTGCCGGCGGAGGCATCGATGCTCGACGCGCTCGAGGCGGCGGGCGTCGGCGTGATCGCGGATTGCCGGCGCGGCGAGTGCGGCCTTTGCGCGCTGCCGATCCTGGGCGTCGAGGGCGTGGTCGATCATCGCGATGTGTTCTTCAGCGATGGCGAAAAGGCGGAGAACGCCAAGCTCTGCACCTGTGTGTCGCGGGTGTGGCGCGCCGGCGAGGGCGCGGCGATCACGATCGACACCGCAGACCGGGAGATGTGACGGATGTTCATTGCAATGAATCGGTTCAAGGTGGCGCCCGGATCGGGAGCGGCGTTCGAGCATCTCTGGAAGAGCCGCGAGACACACCTTCATGAAGTGCCGGGGTTCGTGGAGTTCCATTTGCTGCGCGGCCCGGAGAAGGACGATCACGTGCTCTATTCCAGCCACACGATCTGGGCGCACCGCGAGGCGTTCGAGGCGTGGACACGGTCGGAGGCGTTCCGGGCGGCGCATCGCGACGCGGGGAATGTCAACCGGGGCGACGCCCCGCTCTATCTCGGACATCCCGAGTTCGAGGGGTTCGAGGTCATCCAAACTGTCAAGTAAAAGGAGATTGCCCCATGCCCGATCGCGACCTCGTGGCACTCTGGGAGGCGCATACGCGCTATGAGTTCGAGACCCGCGACGTCGATGCCACCATGGCGACGATGGTCGATGCGCCCTACGTCAATCACGTGCCGACGATGACGGGCGGCGTCGGGCATGACGAGCTGAAGCGGTTCTACAAGTATCATTTCATCGCCGTGAACCCGCCGGACTTGCGCATGACGCCGGTAAGCCGCACCGTCGGCGACGACCGCATCGTCGACGAGTTCGTCGTCGAGTTCACGCACACCACGGAAATCGACTGGATGCTGCCGGGCGTTCCGCCGACGGGGCGGGCGGTGAGCATCCCGACCGTCGCGATCGTGCAGTTCGAGGGCGACAAGCTCGTGCACGAACATATCTACTGGGATCAGGCGAGCGTGCTGGTGCAGATCGGGCTGCTCGATCCGGTGAAGGTGCCGGTTGCGGGCGCTGAGACGGCGCGGAAGGTGCTGGACAAGGCGCGGCCGAGCAACACGCTGATGACGCGATGGCTGACGAGCGGGGGTTGACAGTAGAGCTGTAGTTGCTGTCAAGTAACAATTTGAACGCGAGTCGACGGGTCCGCCGCAGGTCCCGGGTCCGCGCTCGGGGCTATGACTGACGAAGAGGTTGTGCATGATGGCGGACAACCAAGCGCGAAGGTCACCGCTCTCATGTCACGTGTCGATCCGCTCGAGCGCTCTCGCCGAGGAATCGTGCGCGAAATCGTCAACATCTTGAGCATCCCCAGAGCGGGATGCATGCCTCGATTCTACCGGCGCAGCTTATTCCCCCGCGATAGCAGTTCCGGAGCCCGGACGGCGCGTCCGGACTCCGCCAGTCGCGCCGCCCCGGAACCCGATACCGTGTCTCGAGCCTAGGCGTGGGCGATCTGCCGGCGCTTGCGACGCCTCAGTCCGGCAATGCCGATGATCCCGACAAGCAGCAAGCCTACGGATGCCGGTTCCGGAACTGACAGGGAGCCGAACAGCCCACCCGTCTCGCCGTTGATGCCGTCCGTGAAGTAGAGGGTATTGGGGAAACCACCCGAGCCGCCGTTGCCGAACGTAAGATCCCAAAGGCCGCCGGCCGTATTCCCGGTCCCGACGTCGATCGGAATTGTGCCCTCGAGCGCGCCGGTCGTCGCATCGAAGGCGTTGATCTCGCTGTCAACGAAGCTGAAGTTGCCGACCAGCAAATCACCACCGAACTTGCCGAAACTGCTCGGGGCAAGGGTTACGCCCCACGGTGATGCGAGATTGCCCCCGGAGATGAGCTGCTTGATGAAGGCCCCGCTGGTGCTGAAGACCGATACGACACCGTCGCCTGCGGTTGCGGTGGTCTGGGCGGGGTGTCCTGCGGGTGCATATGTGACGTAGATTTGGCCGTTGATTTCCTGCACGTTGAACGGCACCAGCCCCGTGGGAAGCTTCGGGTCGACGAATGCACTCGCGCCGAGGGGAACCTTCTGGAACGAATTATTGAATACGTCGATCGTTCCAGCGTTGCCGTTGGCCGCATAGAGCTGCTGCGTGCTCTTGTCGATCGCGAGCCCGGTATAGATCGCGCCAGTGGCTGGCACCTCGGTAACGGCCGGGGTGCCAGCCGCGACACCCAGGGACGGATTCCATGCCGTGATCGTGCCGTTGAGATTGGCGAATATGAATGCGGCTGGCTTTCCCGTGTTGCCGACAAGAAAGCCGGCTGTCGAATTGCTGACCTGGCCGGTAGGTCCCTGCGGTCCGGATGCCGTTTTCGGCATCACGACACTGAGTGTGGGCTCGCTGATCCCGGCAGCCGTTACGGAGTACAGGGTACTCTGATTGGTGCCTTGATCCGAGACCCAGAACGGGCTTGTGGCACTTTCCGAAACGCCCCATGGGTTCACCAGCGCGGGGTCCGTCAACTCCGCCAAACCGGGCATATTCGAAACTAGGTTCGTCTGAAAATATGGGGCGGCGGCAGCTCCAGAAGCGTAGCCGACCGAAGCGCAAGCGGTGAATGCCGAGATCAACAGTGATCTGCGAAGGCGCTTTCCATCGTTCTGCATATCGAGTCTTCCTACTGTGAAGAATTTGTGAACTGGCGTTCACAGGATGCTTGACCCGATCGATAGACACATGAACTTGGCCGCTATTCCGCGGAGAACCGTGCCGGCACCCGCAATCACGGGATGGTGACTTATGTTGCGGAGCTACAAGTAATCGCCGATCAAGAGCTGATCCGGTGTGATCGGCGGCTACTGGTGGCTCGCCAGCGAAAGGCCGAGCAGCCGTTCCTGCAATCGTTCGTCCGCGGCGAGATCGCTCATGCGGCCGGCGTGGACGATGCGGCCGTCGTCCATGACCGCCACGTCGTCGCCGAGCGAGCGGGCCATGTGGAAATTCTGTTCGACGAGCAGAATGGTGGTGCGGCTCTCCTTGAGGCGGCGAAAGCCGTCGATGAGGTGCTCGATGATGACGGGAGCCAGTCCCTTGGTGGGCTCGTCGACGATGAGGAGGCGGCGGTCCTCGATGATGGCACGGCTGATCGCGAGCATCTGCTTCTGGCCGCCGGAGAGCGAGCCGGCCTGACTGTTCCATTTGTCGCGCAGGATCGGGAAGAGATCGAACACGCGGTCGAGATGCCCCTGGTCGAACCGGCCGGTACGAGTCGCGAGGACCATGTTTTCGCGGACGGTGAGCTGGGTGAAGATGCCCATTGTTTCGGGGACGTAGGCGATGCCGCGCCGGGCGATCTCGGGGGTTTCGTCGGACGTGATCGGCACACCGGCGAAGGTGATCTCGCCCGCGCTCGCACGCCACAGGCCCATGATGGTGCGCAGCGTCGTCGTCTTTCCCGCGCCGTTGCGGCCGAGCAGCATGGTTAGCCGGCCTTCGGGGATTTCGAGATCGACCCCGTGGAGGATGTGGTAGCGGCCGATATGCGTATGCACGCCACCCAGTTTCAACAACGGCTCAGGCATGCGCGCGAGCCACGCCGAGATAGGCTTCCTGCACGATCGCGGAGGCGACCACTTCGGCGGGCGCGCCGTCGGCGACCAGCGCGCCCTGGTGCAGCACGATCACGCGGTCGGCGAGGCGGCGGACGACGTCCATCTTGTGCTCGACGAGCAAGATGGTCTTGTCGGCGCCGCGCTTGATGTCCTCGATCAGGTCGAGGACGACCGGCACCTCGTCGACGCTCATGCCGGCCGTCGGTTCGTCGAACATGAACACGTCGGGCTCGAGGGCGAGCAGGATGGCGACTTCGAGCTTGCGCTGGTCGCCGTGGTTGAGCGCGGCGGCGGCGGTCTTGGCGCGCGGCGTGAGGCGGACGCGCTCGACGATGGCGGCCGTCTTGTCGGTGAGCTCGGTGCGGTCGGCGGCGACGCCGAACATGTCCAGGCCGATGCCGGCCCGGGCCTGCACGGCAAGGCGGACGTTCTCCTGCACGCTCAGGTCGGGGAAGAGGTTGGTCAGCTGGAAGGCGCGGCCGAGGCCGAGGCGGGCACGGCGGGGGGCGGAGTACTGCGTGATGCGATCGCCGCGGAGGAAGACATCGCCGGAGGTGGCGCGGAGCTGGCCGGAGATGAGGTTGAAGTAGGTGGTCTTGCCGGCGCCGTTCGGGCCGACGATGGCGGTGAGCGTGCCGCGGGCGAAGGCGCAGGAGACGCGGTCGACGGCAACCTGGCCGCCGAACCGGATGGTGAGGGCGCGGGTTTCGAGCAGCGGCACGCGGCGATCTTACCGCAACGGTATCGCGGCGAACAGGCCGTCAGCTACGGTCGTGGAACGTCCGGCCGGAGCGGGTCGGCGCGATATGGCCGGCGCGGATGACGAAATCGGAGAAGTGCTCCCCTGCCCCGCGCTCCTTTGCGTATTGCGCGAAGAGCGGCGTCAGCGCGGCGACGATCGCGTCGTGCTGAAGATCTTCGCGGAAAAGCTTGTTCAGTCGTGCGCCGTCGAAGGCGCCCCCGAGATAAAGATTGTAGACGCCGGGCGTGCGGCCCACGAGCCCGATCTCGGCGAGATAGGGACGCGCGCAGCCGTTCGGGCAGCCGGTCATGCGGATGGTGATCTCGTCCTCGGCGAGCCCGTTCTCGAGCAGCGCCGTCTCGAGCGCGGTGACGAGATCGGGCAGGTAGCGCTCGCTCTCCGCCAGGGCGAGACCGCAGGTCGGCAGTGCCACGCAGGCCATCGCGTTGCGGCGCAGGCCGCCCGACGGGTTGGCGAGGCCGTGTTCCTCCAGCAGCGCGCGGATGAGCGGCTCCTGCTCCGGGGTGATGCCGGCGATGACGAGATTCTGGTTCGGGGTGATGATGAACTTGCCGGTGTGCACGCGCGCGATCGCGGCGAGCGCCGTGCGCAGCTTGCCTTTCACGCGGCCGTTCTCGACGAACAGCGTGAAATGCGTGTGGCCGTCGTCGCCCTTGATCCAGCCGAGCGGATCGCCCGAACGCTCGAACACGAAGGGCCGCGCGGGCGCAAGCGCGTAGCCGAGACGCGCCGTCAGCTCGTCGCCGAACCAGTCGAGGCCGTTACGGTCGATCGTGTATTTCAGACGCGCGTGCTTGCGGTCGGACCGGTCGCCGTGATCGCGCTGCACGAGCACGACTTTCTCGGCGATGTCGATCGCCTGATCGGGCGTGCAGAAGCCGATGACGTCGCCGGTGCGCGGATAGGTATCGGGCTCGCCGTGCGTCATCCCCATGCCGCCGCCGACCACGACGTTGTAGCCGGCGATGCGGCCGTTCTCGATCATGGCGATGAGGCCGAGATCGTGCGCGAACACGTCGACGTCGTTGTGCGGCGGCACGGCGACGGCGATCTTGAATTTGCGGGGCATGTAGGTCCGGCCGTAGATCGGCTCGTCCTCCGCCTCCTCCTCGCCGCCGGCGATCTTTTCGCCGTCGATCCAGATCTCGTGATAGGCCCCGGTGCGCGGCCGTAGATGCGCGCTGATGCCGTCGGCGAGCTTGAGCGCCTCGGCGTGCAGCACCGATTGGTAGGGGTTGGGCGTGCAGATCACGTTGCGGTTGACGTCGCCGCAGGCCGCCACGGTGTCGAGCAGCGCGGCATTGATCGCGGCGATTGCGGGCTTGAGGTTGCTCTTGATGATGCCGTGGAACTGGATGGTCTGCCGCGTCGTCATCCGCAGGGTGCCGTTCGCGCGCTCCTCGGCGATCGCGTCCATCGCGAGCCACTGCTCGGGCGCGAGCACGCCGCCGGGGATGCGCAGGCGGGCCATGAAGATGAAGGCCTTCTCCATCTTCTGCTTGGCGCGCTCGGGACGGAGATCGCGGTCGTCCTGGAGGTAGATGCCGTGGAATTTCGTGAGCTGCTGGTCGTCGTCCGAGATCGCGCCGGTGACGACCTGGCCCAGCCCTTCGGCGATGGTGCCGCGCAGGAAGTTGCTCGCTTCCTTGATTGCTTCGTTGCGCGACAACGTGCGTCCATCGCTCATCAGACCGTCTCCCGAACCGGCGCGGCCCCCCGAC
>DATAPS010000064.1:0-22663 GCA_036265085.1 Acetobacteraceae bacterium
CCGGACACCTTCTCGGTCTGGGCGCTGCCGGGGTTCATCCGCCTGTTAGATAACTCGGGCTTTTCGTCCATCCGCCATAGGTTGCAATTCCAGAGCCTGCTCGCCTTGCCGATGCTCGCAGGAACGATGGCTCTGGTCGCCGCTGGATTCTCGATGCGCCCGACGCGCCGCGGGGGTGTGGCGAAGATGATCGGGAGCGGCTTCGCTGCGGGCTTTGCCCTGTTCGCCCTCTCTAAGATCGTCGAGGAATTCGGCGCGTCGGGCACACTGCCGCCGGCGCTCGCGGCGTGGGCGCCGGCCGGTGCCGGACTGCTCCTGTCGACCGCGCTCTTGCTGCACCTCGAAGATGGCTGAGGACGTGCGGATGATGCGAGCAGGCGCAAGCGGGCACTGGTCGATGGCCGTCGCATGCGGAGCGCTCGGTCTGCTGCTGCTGCCGCAGGTCGCGGTTGCGCAGCTCGGCAACATCGCGAGCGGCAGCGCGAGCATTCCCATCGACCGGAACGCGCCGGTGACCTTCCGTGCCGACAGAGTCGAGTACGACCGCGACGGCGCGGTGATCACCGCGAGCGGGAACGTCGAGGCGTGGCAGTCGGGCCGATACCTGCGCGCCGACCGGATCACGTTCGACCGCAACACGAACGTGGCGGCCGCCTCCGGCCATGTCGAGCTGATCGAGCCGGACGGGCAGACGCTGTTCTCGGACTATGCCGAGCTGACCGAGGGGATGCGGGACGCCGTGCTGCGCGACATGCGCGCGCAGCTTGCGGAAAACGGGAAACTGGGCGCGAACGGCGCGCGACGGCTCGAGGCGCAAACCAACGAGCTGAGCCGCGTGATCTACTCGACGTGCAACGTGTGCGCACAGCATCCCGAAAATCCGCCGCTTTGGGACATTCGCGCGAAATCGGCGGTGCAGGATCTCGTCAACAAGCGGATCGAGTACAACGACGCCTACATCGATCTCTACGGCGTTCCGGTCGCGTACCTGCCCTATCTGTCGACCGCCGATCCATCCGCGAAGCGCTCGTCGGGCTTTCTCGTCCCGTCGGCCGGCCAGAGCACGCACCTCGGCGTCTTCACGGAGATTCCCTACTACTGGGTCATCGACGGACAGCAGGACATTACCCTGACGCCGATCATCGCGACCCAGACCGGGCCGGTACTCGCGGGCGACTACCGGCTTCGGCTCAACGAGGGTTCGATCGACGTTCGCGCGGCGGGCGGGCGCGACACGGGGTCGGCGCAAGGCTACATCTTCGCGACTGGCCGGTTCAGCTACAATGACACATGGCGCTACGGGTTCGACGTCGATAGGGCGAGCTCGGTGGCCTTCCTGCGGGATTTCCACTTCCCCGGCTATCAGGACGTTCTGACGAGCCAAGTCTATGCAGAAGGATTTGGCGATGGGTCATACGCCCGGCTCGATGCCCGCTCCTACCAGGGACTGACCAGCAGCGTCGTCACCTCGGAGCTGCCGTCCGTGCTTCCGCGGTACGAGTATAGCTTCGTGGGCGAGCCCGACGCGCTCGGCGGTCGGACATCGATCGACACGCAGGACTTCAACGTCATTCGGCACGTCGGCGCGAATACGCAGCGCGTCAGTCTCAGTGCAAACTGGGACCGCCCGTTCACCGGCTATGGCGGCGAGCTCTACGATCTCGTCTTCCACCTGGACAGCGCCGCATACAACGCGACGCAGCTGAACCAACAGCCTGATTTCTTCGCGCACTCGTCGTCAGATGCCGCACAGGCGATGCCGACTGCGGCCCTGCTGGTCCGCTACCCGTTCATCCACAACGGCGATTGGGGCACGCAGACAATCGAGCCGATTGCGCAGCTGATCGGCGCACCGAACGGTTCGGCCTACAGCCTCAACTCGACGCTGATCCCGAACGAGGACAGCCTCGACGTATTCAACTTCACCGACGCGAGCCTGTTTTCCCTCAACCGCTTCCCCGGGGTCGATCGCCTGGAGGGAGGGCCGCGCGCCAACGTGGCGCTGCATGGAACCTGGACGACCTCGTCCGGCAGCCTGGACGCACTGATCGGCCAAGCGTACCGGACGAAGAAGGATTCGGCATTCCCGAATGGTTCCGGGTTGAACGGCACCGTATCGGACGTCGTGAGTCATGTCTCGGTCGCGCCGAACAAATATTTCGACGTCACCTCGCACCAGAGATTTGACCACAAGACTTGGAACGTGACTTATGCCGACGCAATCGCCTCCGCCGGAACGGACCTGTTCCGGATGTCCGCAGGATACATCTACTCCACCGCGAACCCGTACACCTATTACAATACCCCTCCCAACCCTAACGTGATCCCGGGTCCGCCGCGGAGCGAGATCACCCTGAACGCGGTGAGCAAGTTCGACCAGTTCAAGGTCAATGCGTTCGTCAGGCGAGATCTCGCGACGGCGCAAATGGTGGGCGTCGGGGCAGGCGGGGAATTCGAGAATGAATGTTTTATCTTCAACGCGCAGTATTTTCGGCGCTATACGTCGCTAGCCGGCGATCACGGCGCAACGACTCTTCTGTTTACGGTAACGCTTAAGACGGTCGGGCAATTCGGCTTTCACGCCTCCTAGTTGTGGAGCGCACGACCGGACCGCCGAGCCGTTGTGCCCGGGCCGCCAAGACTGCAGTTGGAGCTCATGACCGCAATCTCTCGAAGCCTCGCCACCGCCGTCCTGATCGCCGGTCTCGGCGGCGTTTCCGGCCCGGCGCTCGCGCAGAGCGGCCGCAGCGTCGCCGCGCTCTTGAAGCCGCCGGCCCCCTCGCAGAGCGATGCGGCCGCCATCGTCGCGATCGTCAACGGCGACGTGATCAGCAAAGGTGACGTCGGCAACCGCCGGCGCCTGTTCGCGCTGTCGACCGGAATGCCGGCCTCGCCCGAGGTCCTGGACCGGCTGACGCCTCAGGTCACGCACCAGCTGATCGACGAGCGGTTGCGGCTGCAGGAGATCCAGCGTCGCAAGATCGTCGTGAGCGACAAGGATATCGCGGACGCAATCGGGCAGATCGAGGCCCGCAACAACATGCCCGCAGGTACGCTGCGGCGTCAGCTCGAGTCGGTCGGCGTCGAATTCCGCACGCTCGTCGATCAGGTCCGCGTCCAGATCGGCTGGAAAGGGGTGCTCCGTCAGGTGCTTGCCGGAACGGGCGACATCACGCCGGCGGACATCGCCGACCAGGAGCGACTCTTCAAGGAGCAGATCGGCAAGCCCGAATATCAGGTGAGCGAGATTTTCGTCCCGGTCGCCAGTCCCGCGGCCACTGCCGATGCGCAGAAATTCGCGGATACGGTAATCCAGCAGCTGCGCACCGGGGCGCCATTCCCAGTGGTCGCAGCGCAGTTCAGCCAGAGCCAGACGGCGCTGCAGGGCGGCGATCTGGGCTGGGAGGAGCCGAACCAGCTGGACCCTGCGGTGCTGAAGGTGATCAACGAGATGCCGGTCGGGGCGGTGAGCAACCCGATCAAGATCCCGGGCGGCTTCTCCATCGTCCAGCTTCGTGGGAAGCGCGAGATCGGGCGCGACGAGTCGACCGTACTGCATCTGCGCCAAGTCTTTTTCCCCTTCACGACACGCCTCGATCCGGCGAATCCCACCGCCCAACAGAAGCAGATGCTCGACCGCGCGAAGGATCTGTCGGCAACGGCCAAGAGCTGCGACGCGATCGAGGAAGCGAACAAAGCGGCCGGGTCTGCCCGCCCCACCGACCCCGGCGAAATCCGCCTCGAGCAGATCGCGTCGCCGCCGCTCAAGCAGGTTCTTTCGTCGCTGAGCGAGGGCAAGCCGAGTCAGCCACTGGTGGCCGAGGACGGTATCGCCGTAGTTATGGTGTGTTCGCGCGAGACGAAGAACGTCGGGCTCCCGTCGAAAGAGGAACTGGCCGATCGCATTCTTGGCCAGCGCGTCGAGCTCGCTTCGCAGCAGCTCATTCGCGACCTCGAGCGCAAGGCGGTGATCGATCTCCGATCCTGATCTGCCGCCGTTGCGCGACGTCATCGCGCGGCACGGATTGGATGCACGGCGCTCGCTCGGTCAGCATTTCCTGCTCGATGGGAACCTGGTCGCGCGGATCGCGCGCGAGGCAGGGCCGCTCACCGGACGCCACGTCGTCGAGGTCGGGCCGGGGCCCGGCGGCCTCACGCGGGCGTTGCTCGCGACGGATGCCGAGCAGGTTGTCGCGGTGGAGATCGATCCGCGGGCGGCGGCGGCAATTGCGGAGCTGGAGGAGAGCTATCGGGGACGGCTCCGGCTGATCGCCGCGGACGCGCTCCGGGTCGATCTGGCGGAACTCGCGCCCGCGCCGCGTCATGTCGTCGCGAATCTGCCTTACAACATCGCATCTCCCCTGTTGGTCGCCTTGCTGAGGCAGGCCGGCGGATGGGAGCGCATGACGCTGATGTTCCAGCAGGAAGTCGCCGAGCGGATCTGCGCCGCTCCCGGGGAGGCGGCGTATGGGCGTCTCGGCGTGCTCGCGCAGTTCGTCTGCGACGTCGATCTGCGGATGCGCATTCCGCCTGCCGCGTTCGTCCCTCCGCCGAAGATCTGGTCTGCCGTGGTGTCGCTGAAGCCGCATGCGGCGCAACCGCCGCCGGCTGTGCTGGCCGCGATCGAGCGCGTCACCGCCGCGGCGTTCGGACAAAGGCGCAAGATGCTGCGCGGATCCCTGCGCGCGCTGGGTGGAGAGGCGTTGCTCGCACGCGCGCGGATCGCACCGGAGCGAAGGGCGGAGACGCTCAGCGTCGACGAGTTCGCGACGCTCGCCCGGCTGACGATGGAGACGGCCTGCTGACGAGATGCCGTTTCAAATCTTGTGCCACTCCAGCGTCGCCGGATGAAACAGCTCCTCCGGCGCGAGGCGCCTCGCTGACAGGCCCTCCGCGTGATGCCGGTCGAGAAAGCGCGTGAGCAGATGGCGGTTCGGCGCCAATCCGTAGGACCAGAAATCTTCGCCCATCAGCGCGCGTGCGGCGCGCAGCTGATCCTCCAGGAAGGGGAGCGTTACCTTCGTCGCCGACGTGTCGCCGAGCCGTTCGAGCGCGACCGCCTTCGACCGCTCGAACGCTTTGACGACCGCGGCCGGGAGCCAGGGGTGGCGCTCCACCAGCGTCCTGCGGATGCCAAGCAGATGCATGATTGGAAACATCCGGGTGCGGCGAAACCAGTCGGCCGCAGCGGCCTGCGGATCGGGAAAGAGATAGCCGAGATGCGGATGCCGCTCGAAGCAGGACGGCGCGCGCGGCCCCATCACCGCATCCAACTCCCCCGAAGCCAGCATTCCGGAGATCGTGGCATGCTCTGGAACGTCCTCCACCCGAACGTCCGGCGGCAGCGTGACGGCGATCTTCTCGACGCGACCCGGTTGCTCGTAGCCGCCGCGAAGCCACGTCACGTCGGACGGTTTCACCCCGAAATCGTCCTCCAGCACCATGCGGGCCCAAACATTCGCAGTCAGCTGATACTCAGGTACGCCGATGCGCTTGCCGCGTAGATCCGCGGGCGCGCGGATGCGGTCGGTCCGGACGTAGATCGACGTGTGACGGAACGCGCGGGACGGGAAGACGGGCACGCCGACATAAGGGCAGTCGCCCGCCGCCGTCTTCACGCTGAAGCTGCTCAGCGAGAGTTCGCAGATATCGAAATCGGAATGGCGGAACGCGCGGAAGAAGATCTCCTCCGGTTCCAGCTGCATGAACTGCGGATCGACCGCGTCGATCTGCACCTCGCCGTCGACGAGCGGACGCATGCGGTCGTAAGGACCGACCGCGACCGAAAGACAGAGTTTGGTCATCCGCCGATCACTCGGCCGCGACCGCCATCTCCCGCTCGCTGTCGTCTTCCTCCATGCCCTCGAGATACGCGATCTCTTCTGCCTCGGCGCCGAGCAACCGCCAGTTCTCGGCCTTCGAAACGATGCCCTGATAGGAGCGAAGCTTCGCCTGCGGCAGATGCGGCGCGCCGAGACCGATCGGGTCGGCGCCCTCCTCGAATCGTTGCACCGCGTCGAGCATCAGACGGCGGAACTGGATGACGGCGATGTCGGACGCGCCGAGCCGTTCGCTCGTGCGGTCGGCGATCGGCCCCATCGACTCCCACATCACGATGTCCTGGTTCGGAATGCCGGGGATGCCGGTCCAATTCCCATCCTTCATCGCCGTCCGGTCCTGCAGGTAGTTGTTGGCCGCATTCCGAAGCACCGGCTTGAAGTCGCGGTCGAGATCGACGCCTGGTTCCGCGACGCAGAATTTGCGCCACGCGTCCTGGCCGATCACGGTCTCCCCGGTGCCCCACGCGATGAAATGGAAATAGGCGTGCGTGTCGTCCTTCGGGACGACGACGCTCGCGACGTTGTAGGACGAGTTCGGCGGAATCAGCGCCGTGAAGGGCGCGACGTAGGTCGTGATGCGCACGTAATCGTGCGTCGCCGCGTTCTTGATCGGCCGGCGGATCGCGGCGTAGCGCATGCCGTAGTTTGTGACCTGCACCTGGATGCGCGGGTTCTTGTCGGTGCTCGGCCGTGTCCAGTGCGTCTCGAGCGCACCGGCCGTCTCCACGCGCGCGGGGCGCATGTCGGACGAGTGGAGGGAGGAGGAATGCGCACTGTCGATCTGGCCTTCCATGATCTGCGCCCAGTTGCATGGCAGATCGATGCGCACGATCGAGACCTTCGCGTCCGGCGTCGGCGCCCAGGGCGGTGGTTCGAACGCAGGCATGTGCCCGGTGGCGTCCATATAGATCCAGACGAAGCCGCCCGCCTCACGCGTCGGATAGGCCGTATGCTTCACGCGCTCAGCGAAGCCGCTTTCCTTCGGCTCGGACGGCATTTCAGTGACGTTGCCGTCCACGTCGATCTTCCAGCTGTGATAGAGGCAGCGCAGCCCGCATTCCTCGTTTCGTCCGAAGAACAGGGAGGCTTTTCGATGCGGGCAATGCTCGCCCACGACCCCGACGCGGCCCTGGCTGTCGCGGAAGGCGACCAGATCCTCGCCGAACAGCCGGACGCGAACCGGCGCGCCATCCGGCTCGGCGACCTGCTCGGTCAGCACCGCGGGAACCCAATGGCGCCGCATCAGCCGGCCCATCGGTGCGTCGCCCTCGACCCGGCAGAGCAGCTCGTTCTCCTGGTAGGTCAGCATGGCGTTTCCTCCCGGTGTGCAGTGGCGCTTGTCTAAGCACACGAATACGCGGTGCGAACGGGACACGAAAGTCGAGGCCAGTCGATGACCGACGTCGATCACCTGCCGGAGCTCATGACGCTGCGGGTGGCGCGCGCCCAGCCTGCCGCGGACGGGATCCAGCTGTTCGAGCTGCGGCATCCCGACGGCGCCGAACTGCCACCCTTCACGCCGGGCTCGCACGTAGCGATCGAGGTGCCGGGTGGCGCGATGCGGAACTACTCCCTCTGTAGCGATCCGTGCGAACGCAACCGATACGTGATCGCGGTGAAGCGGGAGGAGCAGGGGCGCGGGGGCTCGGTTGCTCTGATCGATCGCGTGCGTCCGGGCGACATGATCCGCGCCACGCCGCCACGCAATTTGTTCGAACTCGTGCCCAATGTCCCAGCTTGCATCTTCGTCGCTGGCGGGATCGGAATCACGCCGATCCTCTCCATGATCCGGCACCTGCGAACGGCCGGCGACACGCCGTTCCATCTCTACTATCTGACGCGAGCGCCGCAGAGCACGGCCTTCCTGGAGGATCTCGCCGGCGCCGATCTCGCGGGCCGCGTCACGATACATCACGACGACGGCGATCCGGACAAGGCGTTCGATCTCTGGCCGGTGTTCGAGGAGCCGACCAAGGCGCACATCTATTGCTGCGGCCCCCGGCCGCTGATGGACGCGGTGCGCGACATGACGGGGCACTGGCCGATGTCGGCCGTGCACTTCGAGGATTTCGGCACCGATCTCGTCCGTCCGCGCGCGGACGACGCGCCGTTCCGCATCCAGCTCGGGCGTGAAGGACCGATTCTGGACGTGCCGGTCGGCGCGACGATCCTGGAGGTCGTCCGGGCGCATGGGCGCCGCATGCCGAGCTCCTGCGAAAGCGGCACTTGCGGCACGTGCCGCACGCGGCTGCTCGCGGGCGAACCGGATCACCGCGACCTCGTGCTGACGGAAGCGGAAAGGAAGCGCGAGATCATGATCTGCGTCTCTCGCGCCAAATCGGATTTGTTGACGCTCGACCTATGACCGGCGTGATCCGTCTCGGCGTCGCAGGACTCGGCCGCGCCTTCATGCTGATGCTGCCGACCTTCGCACGCGATCCCCGGATCCGCCTCGTGGCCGCCGCCGACCCCCGCCCCCCGGCGCGAGCCCGCTTCACGCAGGAGTTCGGCGGCCACGCCTACGAAAGCGTCGCCGAGATGTGCGCCGATCCCGCGATCGACGCAGTCTATGTCGCAACACCGCACGAGATGCATGTCGAACACGTCCGCCTCGCCGTTGCGCATGGCCGGCACGTCCTCGTCGAAAAACCCATGGCGCTCACCGTTGCGGACTGCGCGGCGATGGTCGCGGCGGCTGACGCGGCCGGCGTCCACCTCCTCGTCGGCCACAGCCACAGCTTCGATCTTCCATATCTCCGCACCCGCGCGCTCATCGCCGGCGGCGCATTCGGCCGCGTGCGGATGATTACTGCGCTCAACTATACCGACTTCCTCTACCGCCCGCGCCGCCCGGAAGAGCTCGACACGGCGCAGGGCGGCGGCGCCGTCGCCAACCAGGCAGCCCACCAGGTGGATGTCGTGCGCCTGTTCGCCAACGCGCCGGCGCGCAGCGTTCGTGCGGCGGCCGGAGTTTGGGATCCGGCGCGTCCGATCGAGGGGGCCTACACCGCTTTCCTCGACTTCGAGGGCGGCGTCGCTGCGTCGTTGACCTATAGCGGCTACGGCCGGTTCGACACCGACGAGCTCTGCGGCTGGATCGGCGAGATGGGGCAGGAGCGCGACCCCGCCGCGTACGGCGAAGCCCGGCGGCGGCTGCGAGGCGTAAAATCGGGCGCCGAGGAGGCCGCGTTGCGGGATCGGCGCGGGTATGGCGAAGCGAATGTCAGCGTGCCAAAGCCGCCGGCCGCCCATAATCATTTCGGCCTCATCGTTGTCTCCTGCGAGCGTGCCGACCTGCGGCCGCTTCCGACCGGTGTAATGATCTTCGGCGAAGAGGAACGGCGCTTCGACCCGCTCCCGGCTCCCGCGATCCCGCGCGCCGAGGTCATCGACGAGCTGGCCGCCGCCATCCTCGATGGAACCCCGCCTCTGCACTCCGGCACGTGGGGCCTCGCGACCGTGGAGATCTGCCAGGCCATGCTGGCGTCTGCGCGCGAGGGGCGCGAGATGCCGTTGGTTCACCAGAAGGAAAAGGCGTCATGCCGCTGATCCGGATCGAGCCGGTGCTGGACGAGAAGGTCGGCAAATACTTCCTGGAAATCTACAATCCGCACGACGCCACGTTTCCGTTCGTGACCACGCAGCCGCGCTACCAGACGGCGGCGGCTGCGGAGAACGACATCATCGCGATCCTGGCCGCGGCTGCGAGTCGAGCGCGGCCGGAGTCGTAGGGCGGGTCGAGACCCGCCCTACACTTCCGCGAGACGTTGCGCCGCCCGCGCCTTCCACAAATTCCAGGGCCGCTCTACCTGCCCCTCCGTGCTCTCCATGGCACTCCGCGCCTCGCCGGGGGTCAGATAGGTCGGCTCCCCTACCTTCACCGCGTCGAGCAGATAGCGCGCGTTCATCTCCGCATACACCGCGCGATAGACGGCGAGCCGGACCGAAGGCGCGACCACCGTCGACCCGTGGCCGCGCATCATCACGATCCGGCTTCCGTTGTCGAAGCACTTCGCGAGCGCCTCGCCGAGCCGGTTGTCGCGGATCAGCAGGTCGGTCGAATCTCCGCCGACACAGCGGATCTCGAACATCGGCGCGCCGTCCCCGATGAAGCCCGCCATGTGGCAGAGCGGACGGAAGCGAAACCCCTCTAGCGTGGTCAGGGGCACGATCGCGTGCGAGTGGCTGTGCACCACCGCCTGCACATCGGGATGCAAGCGATAGATCCCGCCGTGGATGAAGCGCTCCAGATACACGCGCCGCCCCGCGGCATCGACCGGCGTGCCGTCGAGCTCATGCTCGATGATGTCGGCGGCGCTCACCTGGCCGGGCGCCATGTTGCGCGCGAGCAGGAAGCGGTCGGTGCGCTTGTCGTGGCGGGCGCTGACATGGCCGAAAGCGTCGACGACTCCCTGATCGGCAAGGATGTGATTGGCCGCGACCAGGTCCTCGATGAGGCCGGGGTCGGGGCCGAGTGCAGGGTCAGGCATCGTCACGGTTCTCTCGGAGGCGCCACGGTTCTATCGGAAGCGATTGACAGCATTCGGAACATCTGCCGCTGTCAATAGCCGCCCCGGAGCCGAACGAGAGGAAGCGAATGCAGAGCGATTTGCCCGTCCTGGTCGCCGGCGTGGGCAGCAGGGTTTCCGCGTCGCGGCTCCCGCGGCCAGCCGGTCGGTGCCGGAGCCGCGGCCCGATCGGGCTGCCATCGAACAGGGGAGGAAAGCGATGAAGACCGCATTCCGGGCCGTGCTGCCCGCGCTCGCCGTCGCGCTGCTGTCCGGCACCCCCGCACATGCGGCCGATCCGTACCAGGTCAACGTCATCATGCCGTTGACCGGCGGCGCCTCTTTCCTCGGCCAGGCGGAACAGCAAGCACTGCAGCTCGTGGAGAAGCAGGTGAATGCGAGCGGCGGCATCCAGGGCCGTCCGCTCGCCTTCGTGTTCCACGACGATCAGTCGAGCCCCCAGATCTCGGTGCAGCTCGCGAGCCAGATCGTGCCGACCCATCCCGCGGTGATGCTCGGCTCGTCGATCGTCGCGATGTGCAATGCGATCGCGCCGCTCATGACGAGCGGGCCGGTGCAGTATTGTTTCTCTCCCGGCATTCACCCCAAGGAAGGCAGCTACACCTTCACGTCGAGCGTATCGACCTACGATCTCGCGCGCGCGCTGATCCGCTACTACCGACTCAAGGGCTGGACGAAACTCGGCATCATCACCAGCACCGACGCGAGCGGCCAGGACGCGCAGAAGGGCATCGACGCGGCGCTCGCCCTGCCCGAGAACAAGGACGTCAAGCCGGTCGCCACCGTCCACTTCAACCCGACCGACGTGAGCGTCGCGGCTCAGATCGAGACAATCAAGGCGGCGAGCCCGCAGGCGATGATCGCCTGGACCACCGGCGCGCCGATCGCGACGATCTTCAAGGCGGTCGTGCAGGCCGGGCTCGACATTCCCGTCGGCACCACGGACGGCAACATGACGCGGGCGCAAATGACGCAATACGCGTCGTTCCTGCCGAAGCAGCTCTACATCCCGGCCGCGGAATGGGTGATGCTCGGCGGCGCGGAGGTTTCCGATCCGCGGGTCCGCCAGAAGCAGCAGGACTTCGTGAAGGTCTATCAGGACGCCGGGCTGAAGCCTGACGTCGCCTCCGCGCTTGCGTGGGATCCCGGGCAGAACGTCGTTGCGGCGCTGCGCGCCGTCGGTCCGCAGGCGAGCGCGGCCGACGTGAAGGCGTGGCTGGAGAAGCTCAAGGACTATGCGGGTGTCGACGGCGTCTATGACTTCACGCGCCAGCCGCAGCGCGGGCTCGATGTGCAGAATGCCGTCGTGACGCTGTGGAACCCGGCGAAAGACACGTGGGAGCCGATGAGCGAACCGGCGGGTGCGCCGCTGAAGCAGTGAGCGGATGGAGCAGGCGGCCCAGACCGTCGTCGGCGGGCTGATCCAGGGCAGCGTCTTCGCCGTCGTCGCGCTGGGCTTCTCGCTGATCTACCGCGTCACCGGGATCATCAACCTCGCCCAGGGTGGGTTCTGCCTCCTCGGGGCGATGGCGTTCTGGTCGCTCGAGGTGACGGTGGGTTGGCCCTGGCCGCTGGCGGCGGTGGGGGCCGCCATCATCGTCGGGGCGTTCGGTCTCGTGCTCGGCGGATTGGCATTCGTGCCAGGGCTCTCGCGCCTGCCGAACAGCAGCATGCTGATGCTCTCGGCCGGGTTGCTGACGTTCATCGACGGGCTGGCGTTGGTGATCTGGGGCAGCCAACCCTACGCCGTCCCGCCGTTCTCGGGCGAGCGGCCGGTCTCGGTCCTCGGCCTCGCCGTGCCGGGCCAGGGCCTCTGGATCGTCGGCGTCAGCGCGGCGATCGTCGCGGGGACCTGGTGGATGCTGACCCGCACCATTCTCGGCCGCGCCTTGCTGGCCTGTGCCGAGAACCGGACGGCGGCGCGGCTCATGGGCATCGACGTCCGGCGCCTCACGCTACTGAGCTACGGGGCGACGGCGCTGATCGGGGCGCTCGGCGGCATTGCGGTCGCGCCGATCATCTCGCTGCAGTTCGACGCCGGGCATTTCTTCACCAACGCAGGCTTCATCGCGGTCGCGATCGGCGGGATGGGTTCGCTGCTCGGCGCGGTCGCGGGCGGGCTGTTCCTCGGCGTCGCCGAGCAGCTCGTCGCCGGCTACGTCTCCAGCGTCTTCGCCAACGCCTTTGCGCTCGGGCTCCTGCTCGTCACCCTGCTCTGGCGGCCGAACGGGCTGTTCGTCTCCGGCGCGGGGCGGCGCCAGGACGTGCGAGAGGAGCCGCGGGTGAACCGCGCGATCGTACGGCTGGACGGCCCCGGCGCGGCGGCGAGCGGGGTGGTGGCGCTTGTCGTGCTCGCCTGCCTGCCGTTTCTGGTCGGGCCGGGGGCGCTCGCATCGCTCACGATCGCGCTGATCCTCTACATCGCCGTGCTCGGGCTCGACGTGCTGATGGGCTACGCCGGCCAGGTCAGCCTCGGGCAGGCAGCGTTCATGGCGCTCGGCGGCTACACCGCGGCGGGGTTGGCGACCTCGTTCGATGTCTCGCCGTTGCTTGGCACGCTCGCTGGCATGGTCCTCGCGGCGGTCTGCGCCGTCCTGCTCTCGGTGGTGACGCTGCGGCTGCGCGGGGCCTATCTCGCGCTCGCAACACTCGCGTTCGGGCTGATGGTGGACTCGCTGGCGGTGGGCCTCACCGACCTGACCGGCGGGCCGTCCGGCATGGTCGGCATCCCCTCGATCTCCGCGTTCGGCTTCGATTTCGATACCGCGGAGAAGATGTACTGGCTCGCGCTCGGGCTCGGCGCTGTCCTCGTGCTGCTGCTGAAAGGCGGCATGCGCAGCGGGTTCGGGCGCGCGCTGCAAGCCATCCGCACCGACCAGATGGCGGCGGCGGCGCTCGGCATCGGGGTGGTCCGGCACAAACTCGCCGCCTTCGTCATCAGCGCGGTGCTCGGCTCGCTCGCCGGCAGCCTCTACGCCTTCGACTTCCACTTCCTCTCGCCCGACATGGTCGGCACCCCCCGCTCCTTCGAGCTGATCGCCATGCTGGTGCTGGGCGGCGAGGGGACGCTGGCGGGCGGCGTGCTGGGCGCGATCCTGATCACGCTCCTGCCCACGATCTTCCAGCCGCTGGCGACGACGAAGATCATGGCGGAAGGCCTGATCCTCGTCCTCGTGTTCCGCTTCATGCCGAGCGGCCTCCTCGGCACTGCCGTCGGCCTGCTCCGCACCGGTCAGCCGAACCGGCGCCGCACCGCGCTGGCCGACACGCGGAGCGCCGCGTGAACGCGCCGGCCCTGTCGTTGCGCGGCCTCGGCGTGACGTTCGGCGGGTTGCGGGCGGTGAGCGATGTCAGCCTCGACGTGGCGGGCGGCCGGTTGACCGCGCTGATCGGGCCGAACGGCGCTGGCAAGACCACGCTGTTCAACCTCGTCTCCGGCACCATCCGCCCAGACGCCGGCAGCGTCCACCTGTTCGGCACCGAGATCACCGGCTCGCGGCCGGATGCGATCGCGGCGCAGGGCCTGCTCCGGACGTTTCAGACCGCCCGTGTCTTCCCCGGCATGACGACGCTCGAGAACGTCCTGGCCGGCGCGCATAACCGGCTCCGCGCGAGCGCCGCCGGGCAGATGCTCTGGCTGGCCGCCGCCCGCCGCGAGGAACGGCGTCTCGATGAGCAGGCGCGTGCGATGCTCGGCCTCGTCGGCCTCGCGGACGCCGCGGACGTCGCCGCGACCGAGCTGCCGATGGGTGCGCAGAAGCTGCTGGAAGTCTGCCGCGCGCTGATGGCCCGCCCGCGTGTGCTGTTGCTCGACGAGCCGGCGGCGGGACTGAACGACGCCGAGACGGCGGAGCTCGCGCGCCTGCTCCGCGCGGTCCGCGACGCCGGCATCACCGTGCTGATCGTCGAGCACAACATGTCGCTCGTGATGGAGAGCGCCGACGCGGTCGTCGTCCTCGATCTCGGCCGCTGCATCGCGAGCGGCACCCCCGCCGAGGTGCAGCGCGATCCGCGCGTGATCGAGGCCTATCTCGGCGGCGCGGCGGAAGCCGCCTGATGCTGCAACTCGAGGACGTCACCGCCGGCTACGGAAGTACCCCCGTCCTGCACGGCGTGAGCTTGTCGGTTCCGGACGCCGCCGTCGTGTCGCTCGTGGGCGCCAACGGTGCCGGCAAGACAACGCTCGCACGTGTCATCTCCGGCCTGCTGCCCGAGCGCGGCGGCCGAATCCTGTTCGGCGGAAAGTCGATCACGCCGCTCAGCCCCGGCGCGCGGCTGGCGCTGGGGATCGCCCATGTGCCTGAGGGGCGGCAGGTGTTCGCGGGGCTGTCGGTCGCCGATAATCTCCGCCTCGGAGCGTTCTGCCGCCGGGACGCGCTCTCCAAGGCGGCGCTCGCTTCCCGCATCGACGAGGTCATCGCCAGTTTCCCGGATCTGCGTACCCGTCTTTCCGACCCGGCCGGCAATCTTTCGGGTGGGCAACAGCAGATGCTGGCGATCGCGCGCGCGCTGATGAGCGGGCCGCAGCTGATCGTGCTGGACGAGCCATCGCTCGGTCTGTCTCCGCGCTTCGTCGCCGACGTGTTCCGGCTGATCGGAAATCTGCGGCGATCCGGGATCGCGGTGCTCCTGTCCGAGCAGAACGCCCGCCTGAGCCTCGCCATCGCCGACCACGGCTACGTCGTCGAGCGCGGGCGCATCACCCTGTCCGGCCCCGGCCCCGAGCTTCTGCGGCATGAGGAGATCGCAGAACGCTATCTCGGCATCGGCCACACCGGCCGCAGCGCCCCGGAGGACGCGCTCGCCCAGCGCGCATTGACGGAACGGCTCGCCGCATTGCTCGCACTGTCCTGACGGCTGCTACAACAGGTGCGGCGAAAAGCGCGCCCGAAGGGGAGGAACGCATGGAGTTCGAGTATTCGGACAAGGTGAAGGCGCTGCGCGGGCGCGTGCAGGCGTTCATGGAAGCGGATGTCTATCGGAACGAGGCGACCTACGCCCGCCAGCTCGCCGAGGCGCCCGACCGCTGGCAGCCCGTCCCCATCGTCGAAATCCTCAAGCGCAAAGCCCGCGACGAAGGGCTGTGGAACCTCTTTCTCGCCCACAGCAAGCGCGGGTTCGGGCTCACCAACCTCGAATACGCCCCTCTCGCCGAAATCATGGGGCGCGTCTCCTGGGCGAGCGAGGTGTTCAACTGCTCGGCGCCCGACACCGGCAACATGGAGACCCTCGACCTCTACGGCACGGAGGAACAGAAGGCGCGTTGGCTCACCCCTCTGCTCGACGGCGAGATCCGTTCCGCCTTCTGCATGACCGAACCGGACGTCGCCTCGTCGGATGCGACGAACATCGAGACGCGGATCGAGCGGCGCGGCGACGAATACGTCATCAACGGACGCAAATGGTGGTCATCGGGCGCGGGCGATCCGCGCTGCGCGCTCCTCATCCTGATGGGCAAGACCGATCCGGCGAGCATCGACAAGTATCGCCAGCAATCGATGATCCTGGTGCCGCGAGATACGCCCGGTGTTACGGTGAAGCGGATGCTTCCGGTGTTCGGCTTCGACGACGCCCCGCACGGCCACGCCGAGATCGTGTTCGAGAACGTGCGCGTGCCCGCCTCCCACATCCTGCTCGGCGAGGGGCGTGGGTTCGAGATCGCGCAGGGGCGGCTCGGGCCGGGACGCATCCACCATTGCATGCGCACGATCGGGCTGGCGGAGCGGGCGCTGGAAATGATGTGCCGACGCGCGCTCTCCCGCTTTCCGTTCGGCAAGCCGCTCGCGGATCAGGGCGTCACGCAGGAGCGCATCGCAAACAGCCGCATCATGATCGATCAGGGACGCCTGCTGGTGCTCCACGCGGCGTGGAAGATGGATACCGTCGGCAACAAGGCGGCACGGCGCGAGATCGCCTCGATCAAGGTCGCGATCCCGAACATGGCCTGTCAGGTGATGGACTGGGCGGTGCAGCTGCACGGCGCGGGCGGCGTCTCCGACGATTTCGGCCTCGGCAAGATGTTCGCGAACGCCCGCACGATGCGCATCGTCGACGGGCCGGACGAGGTGCATCGCCAGCAGATCGCGCGACTGGAGCTCGCGGAGTATCGCCCGCCGCGTCCGAACGTCGCGGCCGCCGACTGAGATGGGATCGCTGTTCGACCTGACCGGCAAGGTCGCGCTGATCACCGGAAGCAGCCGCGGCATCGGACGCGCGATCGCCGAACGAATGGCGGAACACGGCGCGCGCGTCGTCGTCTCGTCGCGCAAGGCGGCTGCGTGCGAGACCGTCGCGGAGGCGATCCGGGCACGCGGCGGCGAGGCAACCGTCGTGCCCGCCAACATCAGCCGCAAGGAGGAGCTGCGCGCGCTGGTCGACGCGACCGTGGCGCAATGGGGCGGCATCGACATCCTCGTCTGCAACGCCGCGGTCAACCCGTATTTCGGGCCGGCGATCGACTGCCCGGACGACGCGTTCGAAAAGGTGATGGACTCGAACATCCGCTCGAATTTCTGGCTCTGCAACATGGTGCTGCCGCAGATGGCGGAACGCGGCGGCGGGGCGGTGATCGTGATCAGCAGCATCGCGGGACTGCGCGGCACGCCGACGCTCGGCCCTTACGGAATCAGCAAGGCCGCCGACGCGGCGCTTGCACGCAACATCGCCGTCGAGTGGGGGGCGAAGAACATCCGCGCCAACTGCATCGCGCCCGGACTGGTCAAGACCGACTTCGCGCGGGCGCTGTGGGAGAATCCGGCGGTCTTGCAGAAGCGCGTCAAGGACAGCCCGCTCGCGCGCATCGGCGAGGCGGACGAGATCGCCGGCGCGGCAGTGTTCCTGGCCGGTCCCGCCGGCAGCTTCACCACGGGCCACACGCTGGTGATCGACGGCGGCGTGACCATCGGGAGCGCGCGCGTCGAATGAGCACCGGCGCCGCGGTCCTGGTCCCGCCGCTCGCCAACCACCGCTTCGACGAAGCGCGGCTGGCGGATTTTCTCGCACGCGAAATGCCGGGCTTTTCACGGCCGATGCAGGTCCGGCAGTTCCAGGGCGGGCAGTCGAACCCGACATTCCACATTGCGACTCCCGGCGGCGATTACGTACTTCGCAAGCAGCCGCCCGGAAAGCTGCTGCCCTCCGCGCACGCCGTCGATCGGGAGTATCTCGTCCAATCGGCGCTCGTGGAGTCCGGCGTGCCCGTGCCGCGGATGCGAGTCATGTGCGCCGATCCCGACGTGATCGGCACGAGCTTCTACGTGATGGATCACGTGCCGGGGCGCGTCTTCACCGATCGCACGCTGCCGGGCCTGTCCGCGCCGGAGCGGGCGGCGATGTACGACGACATGAATCGCGTCATGGCGGCCCTCCACCGCGTCGATTGGCGGGCGGGCGGGTTGGAAAGCTACGGCCGGCCGGAAAACTACGTGGCGCGGCAAATCAGTCGCTGGACGCGGCAATATGTCGCCTCCGATGTCGGTCCGGTGCCGGAGATGGACCGCTTGATCGAGTGGCTGCCAGCGCACAACACGGTCGCCGACGCGACCACGATCGTTCACGGCGACTACCGGCTGGGCAACCTGATCTTCCACCCGAACGAGCCGCGCGTCGTCGCGGTGCTCGACTGGGAGCTCTCGACTCTCGGTCATCCCCTCGCCGATCTCGCCTACAACGCCATCCCGTGGCGGCTGCCTGTGCCGATGGAAGGACTGATCGGCGCGGAGGCGCCGGGCATCCCGTCGGAGGCCGACTACGTCGCTGCGTATGGCCGACGCACGGGGCGCGACGCGGCGCGCGATCTCGACTTCTTCATCGTGTTCTCGCTGTTCCGTTGGGCGGCGATCATCGCGGGCGTTTATCGGCGTGCGCTCGACGGCAACGCGGCCGACGCGCGTGCCATCGAGACCGCCGTGAAGTTCCGTACGCTCGCCCAAGCAGCATGGGCGCTCGCCGACGGCCTGGGCTCAAACAAGACGTAGGGTGAAAGAGCGCAGCACATTCCACCTCTTGTTCCTTGTAAAACTTGCGTAGAACCTGACCCAAAAACCTACATCGCCGATCGTCACTCGGGCTCGCTCCCGCAAGCGCCCGCGCCGCGCTGAGGCGCGGTTTCCGGCGTTAGGCCGATCCAGCGTACGGGGATAGCCGGGTCGTGACGGCGCCTCTACCGATCTCTGACCGGCACTGTTATGTCCCGCGAGAGCGCGTGCGGTGCGACGGATGGTGCGCTTGTGACGATTGGATCGGCTCCGTAAGCGATGCAGCAACCCTTTCAGGAGTACCACTCGGTCGACGCGCTTCCGGCGCGTTGCGACTGCATGTTCGCTTCCCCCGCGGATGGCGATTTCTTCGCGACGCGGGCGTGGTACGAGACGGTTGTTGAGAGTGCGTTACCGCCGGGCAACCGGCCATTGTTCCTGTTCGACCCGCGCGGCGTGTTGCTGCCGCTCCAGGTCTTCGCCGGTGGGAAGCAGTTGAGCAGCTTGACGACGCCTTATACCTGCGCATTTTCCCCGCCCGCACTGTCCGGCGTGGGTGAGCCTGCCGTGCTCGCCGCCGGGGCCGCGTTGGCTCGCGCCCTGCGTCGCCGAAGCATCACACGCTTCGACGCGCTGACGGACGGAGATCCCGTCGTCGATGCCCTGATTCGCGGGTTGCGCCGGGGCGGACTCGTCCCGTTGTGGTTCCGCAACTTCGGAAATTGGCATGAAGCGGTGGCGGGCATGGACTGGCCGACATATCTGGCCGGCCGCGAGGGGAAGTTGCGCGAGACGGTGCGTCGCAAGCTGCGGAAATGGGAAGGAGCCGCCGACCGGCGGTTCCGCATCGTGCGGGACGCGACGGAGGTCGAGGACGGCATCGCCGCGTACGAACACGTGTATCGCCGCAGCTGGAAGGAACCGGAGCCGTTTCCATCCTTCAATCCCGCGATCATGCGGGTTGCCGCGCGACAGGGCCGACTGCGGCTCGGTCTGCTGTTCGAAGGTGATCGCCCGGTGGCGGCACAATTCTGGATCGTGGGAGGAGGGCGGGCGACGGTGCTGAAGTTGGCGCATGACGAGATGGACAAGGCGGACTCGCCGGGTACGGTTCTCACCGCGATGATGCTGCGGCGCATTCTCAGCGATGAGCAGGTCGAGGAGATCGATTTCGGCCGCGGCGACGATCCCTACAAGCAGCTCTGGGCGAGCCGGCGGAGACAGCGTATGGGCGTCGTTCTTGCAAATCCGTGGTCGCGCGCAGGCGCCGTCTACTTGGCCCGTCACGCCGCCGGGGCGGCTCGGCGTGCGGTACGTCCGCTCGTTCGCCGCTGATGCGTATCCTCTACAGCCATCGGATTCAGTCCCGCGACGGCATGAGCGTTCATGTCGAGGAACTCGTGACCGCCTTTCTCCAGCAAGGCCACGAGGTCCTGGTCGTCGGCCCGGGCTTCTACGAAGAGGCTCGTTTCGGCGGGGAAAGTGGTGCCGTGGCGCTGATTCGCCGCCTGCTGCCTGGTGCGCTCGGGGAACTTGCCGAGATCGCCTACAACCTGCCGGCCTATCGCCGCCTTCGGCGCGCCTATGACTCGTTCGCGCCGGATTTCATCTACGAACGCTACAACCTGTTCTTCCTGGCCGGTGCGCTGCTGAGCCGGCAGACCGGCATCCCGCTGTATCTCGAAGTCAACTCGCCGCTCGCCGAGGAGCGCTCTCGATTCGGCAGCCTCCGCCTGCGCGGGATCGCGCGCCGGCTGGAGCGCTTTACATGGTCGTCCGCCCGCCGCGTGCTCGCGGTCACCGGCGTGCTTCGCGACAGGATCGTCGCGGCCGGGGTACCGCCGAGCCGGATCGAGATCGTGCCGAACGGCGTGGTGCTCAGGCGCTTCACGACGTGTCCGCTGCCGAAGCAGGACGGCGACGTGGTGCTGGGCTTCGTCGGGTTCGTGCGCAGCTGGCACGGGCTCGACCTCGTCATTCGTGGTATGGCCACCCCGACCGAGGGACCGCGCGTCACGCTCCGAGTCGTGGGCGACGGCCCGGCGCGCGCCGAGCTGGAGCAGCTCGCCACGACGTTGGGCGTGGCGGATCGCATTCGCTTCACCGGCGTGGTCGAGCACGCTCTCGTCCCCGACTTGGTTCAGGAATTCGACATCGCGCTGCAGCCGCGGGTGGTTGCTTACGCGTCGCCGCTGAAGATATTCGACTACATGGCGGCCGGCCGCGCGATCGTTGCGCCCGACCAGCCGAATATCCGCGAGATTCTGGAGCACGAGCGTACGGCCCTGCTGGTCGATCCCGCCGATCCCGACGGGGTGTGGCGCGCCGTCCTGCGGCTGGCACGTGATCCGGGTCTTCGGGGACGGCTCGGCGCGGCGGCCCGGATGGAACTGGAGACGCGCGAGTTCACATGGCTCGGCAACGCACGCCGCATCGTCGATTGGGCCGCGCAGGACGCCGGCGCCGCACAGGCAAGTGCCGCCCTTAAAGCAGCGCAGCCTCGCCGCCGGAGGCTTTCTCGAGCCGAGTGAGCCTGTCCATCAAAGAGGGAACCGAGGTGACGACCTCATAGAGGTCCCGCACCGCGGGTTGCGCGAACCCCGACTCGACGACGCTGTCGAGAAGCCCGAGCAGCGGACCGGCCGAGCCGGCAATATCGCAGATCAGGATCGGCTTGTCGTGCAGCCCGAGCTGCCGCCACGTCAAAATCTCGAACGTTTCGTCCAGGGTGCCGAGCCCGCCGGCGAAGGTGACGAACGCATCGGCGGCATTGAACATCAGTTGCTTGCGCTCGTGCATGCTGCCGGTCACGACGAGCTCCGTGACGCCGGCGTGCGCGATCTCCGCTCTCTGGAGGAAATCAGGTATCACCCCAAGCACCTCGCCGCCGCCCGCGATTGCGGCATCCGCCATCGCTCCCATCAGCCCTATTCGCCCACCCCCGTAGACCAGCCGTATGCACGCGCGGGCGAGTTCGGCGCCAAGTTCTTTTGCCGCGGAACGGTAGGTGGTTCCCAGACCCGCCCGCGAGCCGCAGAACACCGCGACGGATGCGATTCGCGGCATGACGTCTCCTGATACCTCGGGTTGGCTGGTGCTTTGCTCTGTCATGCTGAAACGCAACGGGCGCAAGAAATTTTCGTGGGATGGAATAGCGCGGCCCGGCCTTCGTCTCTAATGGGTCGATGAACGCAGGAGGGTTGCATGCGCGCCTATCGGTGGGGATTGCTGGTGGTCGTTGCCTTCGGTTTCGCGTCTGCGGGTATCGCCTCCGCGGTCACGCCCGAGGACGCCATTGTCCAGCGGCAAGCCGGCATGAAGAAGAACGGCGACTACCTCTTCCCGCTTGGCAAGAAGCTCTCCAGCGTGTCGGACGTGGCGGAGTTCGCGCCCGGCGCGCGGGATGTCGCCGCCTTTGCGAAGGAAATCCCGTCGCTGTTCCCGCCGGGAAGCGAGACTGGGCACAAGACGCGGGCGAAGGCGGAGATCTGGTCCGACACGGCGCAGTTCAAGCAGGATGCGGACAACCTGTCCACGCAGATGGACAAGCTGGCCCAGCTCGCAGCGGCCAACGACAAGCCTGGGTTTGTCGCGCAGTTCAAGGTGGCTGCGGACGCGTGCAATACCTGCCACAACAAGTTCCGCGCGCCCGCCCCGTAATCGCGACGGCCCATCACCGCTTCCGTGCTGCGGGCCATCCACGGGCCTCGGGATCCCGTGTCAATCGGTGAACGTACGTATTGAGCCGGTTCCCCCGTTCGGCATATGTTCTTCCCATGGCCGCATGGTACTACCTTCTCCCGCCCTACCCACCCGACGCGATCGGCCGGTTCGCGTGGATCATGCGGGCGCTGCGCGACGCGGTCGCCGCACGGCATCGTTCCATCCCGCAGGCTCTGCTGTTCCTGATCCATGCCCGTCTCGGCGGCATCGCCCAGCGCTTCGCCGCCATCGCCGCGAAGGTGCAGGCCGGCACGCTCCGTCCGCCGCGCCCACGCGCAACGCCGCGCCAGCCGTCGGCGCGCAAGCCGTATGAGCGGCTGCCGCGTCGGTTCGGCTGGCTGGTGGCGCTGGTGCCGGGGGATGCGGTGGGATTCGGGCTCAACCTGGTGCAATTGCTGGGCGAGCCGGAGATGCAGGCGCTGTTGAAGGCGGCGCCGCAGCTCTCTCGGATCCTGCGGCCGCTGTGCCGGATGCTGGCCGCCGAGCCCACCCCCGAGCTGCTGCCGCCGCTGCCGCCCCGCGTGCGCAAGCCGCGCCCGCGCCGCGCCCGACCCGTCCGGGACGGCGCGGACCACCCGCTCCCGACCTACCGCAC
>DATAPS010000065.1:0-12269 GCA_036265085.1 Acetobacteraceae bacterium
TCGTCGGCAGTCGTCAGGGCCTGCTTGAGCGCTGCGTCCACGTCGGCGTTGCAGTAGTGGCTCCAGTTGTAGAGGCCACCGCCGCTCTTCGGGTCGGCGCAGGCGATGATGGCGCGGAGCGTGGAACTCGATTCGCCGGTCTGCGAGCCGAAGCCGATCAGGCCGAACGAAAAATCGCCCTTGGCCCCCCGCGGCGCATAGGCCGACATCGGCAGCGTCTCGACCTTCACGGCGAGGCCGATGCGGGCGAGCATCTGGCCGACCGACTGCACGATCTGCGCATCGTTCACCAGCCGGTCGTTCGGCCCGTCGATGGTGAGCGCGAAGCCGTCGGGATAGCCCGCCTCGGCGAGCAGCTTCTTTGCGCCCTCCGGATCGTAGGGCGGAACCGTGAGCGTCGGGTCGTAGCCGAACAGCGTCTCGGGAACGAGATTGGCCGTGGGGTAGCCGAGCCCCGCCATGACACGCTCTGCGATCGCCTGCCGGTTGATCGCGATCGACAGCGCGCGCCGTACGCGCGGGTCCGAGAGCGGATTGTGCGGCAGCTTGCTGCCGTCCTTGGCCGCGACGAGCGGCGTGTCGGGGCGGCCCGAGTCGACATAGAAGTAGACCACCCGGCCCGACACTTTTTGGGCGAACACGAGCTTCGGGTTGGCCTTGACCGAGGCGAGATCGTTGGTCGGCACGCCTTCGATCGCATCCACGTCGCCGGCCAGCAGCGCCGCCAAGCGTGTTGCATTGTTCGGGATGAAGCGGATCGTGACGTGGTCCCAGGACGGCGCGCCGTCCCAGGCAGTGGGGTTTGGCGCGAGTTCGACGCGGTCGTCGCGGGCGAAGGAGAGGAACCTGTACTGCCCGGTACCGACCATCCCCTGGCCGCGCGCGAACCCCTCTGTTGGCACCCCGTCGGCTGCCTTCTTCTCAAGGATATAGATCAGGCTCAGATCGCTGAGCAGCAGCGGATAGGTGCCGTTCGTCGTGATCCGCAGCGTGTGCGGATCGACGACCGTCTTGCTGGCGATCGACTTGACGTAGATGCCGAACCCCGCCGGGCTGTTCACCAACGTCGGCGGACGGTCGAGCGACCAGGCGATATCGTCCGCCGTCAGCGGCGCGCCGTCGTGAAAAGTCACACCGGGGCGGAGGTGAAACTCCCACGTGGTGTCGTCGAGGCGCTCCCATCCGTCCGCGAGTCCTGGCTGGAGACGACTGTCCGGGTCCATGCGGACCAGCGTGTCGAACACGTTTTGGGACACGTTCACGTTGGCGCCGAGATTGTGGAACTGCGGGTCCATCGCACTCGGCGCGGAACTCAGGGCCAGCCGCAACGGCTCCGCGTGGACGCCAGCGGACAGCAGCAGCAGGGCCGCGCATAACCTGATCGCATGCCGCATCGCGTCGCTCCCGTTCGGCGCCGACATCAAGCCGCGTCAGCCGGCCGGCGGCAACACCCCATGCAGGAAGAGCGCGACGCAGGATTCGGCCCAGGCGGCCTGCGCCGCGGCGTCGAGTGGCGCGCCGAAGCCCATGGCGCGATTGATCGCTCCATCGAGCACCAGCGTCTGGAACTGCTCCGCCGCCCAGACCGGATCGACCGATGTGCCGCGCGCGCGCAACAACGCGGCTACCCGGGTGACGCCGCTCGCCGAGCCGGCGTCCCGCGCCGCCACCGCGATCTCCGGGAAGCGCTCGGCCTCGGACACCAACAAGCGGCGCAAGGCGAGCGCCTCCGGCGCCAGAGCAATCGAGAGCATGTAGCGGGCGGCTTTCAGCAACGCGGTCTCCAGCGACGTGCCCTCGAGCGATTCGTCGAGCCCGGGCAGCCAGCGCTCGATCAAGACCGCGATGGACGCGCGCAGGACGGCCGCCTTGTCCGGGAACCGTTTGTAGAGCGTGCGCTTGGAGACGCGGGCGGCGGCGGCGATCGACTCCATGCTGGTCGCGGCATAGCCGCGACGCAGGAACAGCGCCGTCGCCGTTTCGAGAATGTGCGGTCCAAGTTCGGCCGACGCATCGCGCGTCGGCCGGCCGGGGCGTCCGGGTCGTGAAGCCGCCGGCGCCGGCCGGTCGGCGGGCGCAGGTGCTCGTCGAAGCTCGGTCATTCCATCAGGGGTAATAGTAGTAGCGGGGCCATGGATGATAAGGGCGGGCCGGAACGATCACGCAACCGGCAAGCGACACGGCGGCGATGACGAGACAGATGGCCCGGACGGCGACCCGCCCGAACCGATTCGGCTGGCATCGAGACATCGCATCCTCCTTGGGTCTCGGCTGTAGACTGGTCCTTAATCTATGTAAACGCAACAGGTGCGTTTTGTAAATTTCGGTGACCCGTGAATGCGGTGGGCGGCGCCGATTTGACGGCGCGATCACCTCGCCGAATTCGGTCGAGCGGCTACGCTGCACGTCCTTGCCCAACCCCCGAGCGCGATGACCCGTAGCGACGAGGCCGATTTGATCCGCCGTTCGGACCTGCTCGACGAGGCGTGGTACTGCGGCCGCCATCCCGACGCGGACGGGACCGATGCCGTCGCGCATTTTCTCGAACAGGGAGCCAGCGCGGGTGCGTGGCCCAACCCGTATTTCGATACGGGCTGGTATCTGTTCCAGAATCCCGAAGTCGCGGACGCCGGGATCAACCCGCTGACCGACTACATCCGGCGCGGCGAGGCGGCCGGTTGCGCACCGTCGCCGCATTTCGATCTGCTATGGTATCGGACACGCCATGCCACGGCGCCGGGCGAGACGCTGCTTCGCCACTTCCTCGCGCGCCGTACGGGCGGCGTGGTCAGTCCGGTACCTGAGTTCGATCCGACGTATTATCTTGCCGCGAATCCCGACATCGCCCGCGCCGGCGTCGATCCGTTCGAGCATTTCCTGCACTGGGGCTACCGCGAAGGCCGCAATCCATCGGCGGGCTTCGACACACGCTTCTACGTGCAGCGGCATCTCGACGGCGACCTCGCGCGCAACCCGCTTCTGCATTTCCGGCAATTCCGCTCACTGCTCCGACTGCCGACGAGGCCGCCTCCGGAAGAATGCGCAGTGCACGACGAGGTGCGCCGCTTCACCCGCCCCGGTACGTCCTTCGAGAGATTCGCGCCGCTTCCGAAGTCTTCGCCGCGGAGGGCGAAGCTGCTCGCCTACTACCTCCCGCAGTTCCACGCGGTACCCGAGAACGATGCTTGGTGGGGCGACGGCTTCACCGAATGGACGTTCCTTGCGCGCGGACAGCCCCGCTTCGCCGGTCACTACCAGCCGCGCACGCCACGCGACCTCGGCTACTACACGCTCGAGGACCCGCAGGCGCTGCGCCGGCAGATCGCGATGGCGCGCGGCGCCGGCGTATTCGGGTTCGTCATGTATTTCTACTGGTTCAACGGCAAGCGACTGCTGGAGAAGCCGCTCGAGGCGTTTCTCGCCGACGCATCGCTCGATTTCCCGTTCTGCCTGATGTGGGCGAACGAGAACTGGACGCGGCGCTGGGACGGCGCGGAGAACGAAGTCCTGATCTCGCAGGATTACGATGCCGCCGACGATACGGCGCTGGTCGACTGCTTCGCCCGCCACTTTCGCGACCCGCGCTACATCCGCGTCGACGGCCGGCCGGTGCTCATGGTGTACCGGCCGCGGTTGATCCCGCGCACGCGCACGACGATCGCGCGGTGGCGGCGCATGTTCGCGGAGCGGCACGGCGAATCGCCTGTGCTGGTGATGGCGCAAAGCTTCGGCGATCTCGATCCGCGCGCCTTCGGGATGGACGCGGCAATCGAGTTCCCCCCTCACAAGCTCGTCGAGGGACTCCTGCTGCGCAACGCGGAGACAACGCCGCTCGACCACGGCACGGACGGGCAGATCTTCGCTTATGACGACGTCGTGGACGCATCGCTTGGCGCGACCGACCCGCCCTATCCGCTCATCAAGACCGTGGTGCCCTCCTGGGATAACGACGCGCGGCGTCAGGGCGCCGGGCTGGTCCTGCACGGATCGACGCCCGCGCGATACGAGGCATGGCTCTCCGCACTGATCGACCGCGCGGTCGCGACGCCGGTATTCGGCGAGCCGTTCGTCGCCATCAACGCGTGGAACGAATGGGCCGAAGGCGCCTATCTCGAGCCGGACGTTCACTTCGGGGCGGCGTACGCGAACGCGACAGCGCGCGCCGTCGCGCGGGCGATACCGGCAGCAGACAAAGCGAGCGTGCTTCTCGTCGGCCACGACGCTTACCCGGCGGGGGCGCAGATGCTGCTGCTCCATCTCGGGCGGACGCTGCAGGCGCGGTGCGGGCTCGGTATCCGGTTTCTGCTGCTCGGCGGCGGCGCGCTCCGCGCGGAGTACGAGACCGCCGGGCCGACGGTTGTCGCCACCACGCCGCAGGAGATCGCGGAGGCGATGGCCGATGCGGCGCGGGAGGGTTTCGGCGCGGCGATCGTGAACAGCGCGGCGTCGTGGGCGGCCGTTGCCGCCGGCGATCGCGTGGGCATGCGCGCGGTCTGGCTGATCCACGAGTTGCCGACGCTGCTGAGCGAGCGAGGGCTGTGGAGCGGGATCGAGGAATCGGCGTCGCGGGCAGCGGCGATCGTGATGCCGACGCAGAGCATGGCGGATCGCCTCGCCGAACGCGTCGCACTGGATACCGCCCGGCTTCGGATCCGTCCGCAGGGTTGTTACCGGATGATCCTACGCGACCGGACCGCCGGCGCCGCGATCCGACGCCGGTACGGCATCAGGCGTGAAGCCCGGCTCGTTCTCGGCGCCGGAACCGGCGATCTTCGCAAGGGCTTCGATCTCTTCCTGCAGGTTTGGCGCAGCGCGCAGCGGCGTGCGGCGGGCACGGTGTTCTGCTGGGTCGGAGATCTCGATCCCCAGCTGCGGCGATGGCTGGGACCGGAGATCGACGCAGCTATTGCCGAGGGTAGTTTTCTGGCGCCCGGCTTCCAGGCGGATATTGCGGACTGGTTCAGCGCCGCCGACGCTTTTGCCCTCACGTCGCGCGAGGATCCGTTCCCGACCGTCGTGCTCGAAGCGGCCTCGGCGGGCCTTCCGGTCGTCGCGTTCGACGGCAGCGGCGGTGCGCCGGACGTGATCGCACGGCTTGGGGCGGGCGTCGCGGTCGTGATGGCGGACGCCGAGGCCATGGCGGCGGCGCTGCTCTCGACACTCGGTTCTGCGGGGCTCGATCCCGGGGGGCTCGATCCTGGGGAGGCGGACCACCGGCGCGCGGTCGCGGCGCTGGTGCGGCGCGACTTCGATTTCGGCGATTACGCGCGCGTGCTGCTCGGCGAGATCTGGCCGGATCAGGCGACGATTTCGGTCGCCGTCACGAGCTGTGATTACGCGCAGTACATGCCGGAGCGGCTCGCGTCGGTGTTCGCGCAGACGTATCCGGTCGCGGAGATCATGGTGCTCGACGACGCATCCGGGGATGCGAGCGTCGGGATTGCGCGCGCGACCGCCGAGGCCTGGCGGCGGGAGATCGAGCTGATCCCGCGCCTCCGCCGCTCCGGCTCCCCGTTCGGGCAATGGCGCGCGGCGGCGGAGCGGGCGCGGGCGGATTGGCTCTGGATCGCGGAAGCGGACGATGCGGCAGAGCCGGCGATGCTGGCGGCGCTCGCGGACGCGGTTCGCCGGACGCCGGACGCCGTTCTGGTCGCGTGCGACAGCCGCGCGATCGATGCGGACGGTGCCACGATGTGGCCGGACTATCAGGGTTACTATGCCGAGAGCGATGCGGCAGCGCTTGCTTCGGATTTCGCGATGACGGCGGCGATGTTCGCGCGGCGCTTTCTGGCGGTGCGCAACCTGCTGCTGAACGTGAGCGCGGTGTTGTGGCGGCGCGATGTCTTGCTGCGTGCGCTCGATCGTTGCGGGGACGAGCTATCGACGTGGCGGGCGGCGGGAGACTGGCGGGTCTATCTCGAGGTGCTGGCGGACGCTGATCCGGGGCGCGCAGCCTGGGTGGCGCGGCCGCTCAACGTGCATCGGCGACACGCGGGCAGTGCGACGGGGCGGCTGGCCTCGCGACGGCAGATGCAGGAGATCGCGCGCATGCACGGGTTGCTGGCGGAGCGGCTCGGTCTCGATGCGGCGATGGTCACGCGGCAAGCGGCGTATCGGGCGGCACTGGCGCGGAGGTTTCGGGAGGCGCGGGAGGCGCGGGAGGCGGCGTAGGCAGGTCTCGACCCGCCGACCAACACAATCGCACGGCGGATCGAGATCCGGCCTACAGTCTTCGTCAAGAGCGTGGGCGGCGGTCTGTCAGCGCAAAGCGGACGGGACGATCGGGTTGCGTCGTCACGCGCCCGATCGGGACGACATCCGTCCCGCTGGCGAGCCGCAGATGGAAGGCGCTGAGCAGCCGCGCGAGAACCAGCACGGCTTCGAGCAGCGCGAACTGTGCGCCCACGCAGATCCGCGGGCCCGCGCCGAACGGGAGATAGGCGAACCGGTCGGGAGGCTCGGCGCCGGGGAGGAAGCGGGATGGATCGAAGCGGTCGGGGTCGCGCCAGAGCCGGCGGTGGCGGTGCAACACCCACGGCGAGATGCTGATCACCGTGCCGGGCACGACGGTCCTGCCGCCGACCGTGTCGTGCCCGCGTGCCTCGCGGGTGATCAGGTACGCGGGCGGATAGAGGCGCAAGGTCTCGTCGACGAAGGCGCGCGTGAAGGGAAGCGCCTTCAGCGCCGCGGCCGCCTCCGCGGCTGGGAAGGCGGCGGAGGCTTCAGCGGCGATGCGCTCCTGATGCTCGGGCAGCCGGGCCGCGATGAAACAGGCCCAGAACAGCGCCACCGCGGTCGTCTCGTGGCCCGCGAGGATCAGCGTCGAGATCTCGTCGCGGAGCTGGGCGCGGTCGAAGCGTTGCCCGGTTTCCGGGTCGCGCGCGCTCGCCAGCAGGTCGAACAGGTCGCGCGGCCCGTCAGCCGCCTCGGTCGGTTGCGCCTCCCGCGCGTCGATCAACCGGTCCATCAGGCGCAGCCAGCTCTTGCGGAACAGGGCGCGGCCGAGATCGAGCGGCGTGGGCACCGTCGCCGGCAGCAGCAGGTCGAGCACGCCCACCTTCACGTAACGACGGCCGTAGCGCATCATCATCGCGCGCATCTCGGTGCCGAACCCGGCCGTTGGCAGCGAGAACATCGATTCTCCGGCGATCGCCAACGTGAGTGCCTGCAAATGCGGAAGCAGCTCGACCGGACGGCCGCCGATGCGCCGCAGTTCGCTTTCCTTCGCATCTACGGCGGCCATCACGTGACTGCCGAGCAACGGCATGGTCCGCGGCGCCAGGGCCGGTGCGATCGTGCGCCGCTGGTGACGCCACGCGTTCCCCTCCGCGAGGAACAGGCCGCTGCCGATCACCGGCCGAAGAATCCGCTTGGTGCCGATGTTGCGGCCGTAATTTTCGTGGTTCGTCACCAGAACGTGGCGGATCGCATCCGGCTCGTTCACGTTGAGCTGCGCGCGCCCGAGAAAGCGGCCCGGCAGCACGAAATGCGTATAGGCGAGGTCGCCCCAGAGCTCTAGCGGATTGCGCCGCATCACGAGGAAGGTCTCGAGCTGCGAGCGGCGACGATCCGTGACCGGCGGGCGCGGGAGATCCGGAATTAGAGCGGCGGTCGCCTCGCTCATGGTCAGTCGAGCGCGTCGCGCAGCTGCCGTTCGTAGTGGCGGTAGTATTTATCGGTCACCAGATCAGTCTTCACGATGATCGCGACATCGGTCGTGTTGAACTGCCGGTCCACCACCGCGCCATCGCCGACGAACCCGCCGAGCCGCAGGTAACCCTTGATCAGCGGCGGCAGCAGGGTCCGGGCGCGACGGGGATCGATTTTCGCGGGATCCTGACGGCGCATCTCGACATAGCGCTCCGGCAGCGCGCGCAGGCGCAGCGCCGGCGGCGCGAGATGGTTGTGATAGAGATGCGTCAGTTCCGTCGCGATCGCGTCCGGATCGGTCCCCGGCAGGCTCGCGCAGCCGAACATCAGGTCGATCTGGTGCAGGAACACGTAGGCGGCGATGCCGCGCCACAGCAGTTGCATCACCGAGCGATTGCGATAGTCCGGACGCACGCAGGAGCGACCGAGTTCGAGGACCCGCCCCGGGAAGTTCTCGATCATCGAGATGTCGTACTCGTCGGCCGAGTAGAAGCGCCCGAGCCGCTTCGCCGCACTCGCCCGGATCATCCGGTACGTCCCCACGACTCCCGACGATCCGCTGCCGAGGGCATGGTCGACGACGAGCAGATGATCGGCGACCTCGTCGAACGGGTCGCGGTCACGATGGACCGCCGCGTCCGCGGCGGTCGGCACCGCACCCATCTCGTGATAGAAGACGTGGTAGCGGAGTGCCTGCACGGCGTCGACTTCGGCCGGCGTCTTGGCGATGCGGACGCCGAGCTTGCCGCTTCGCAACTCGCCGAAGTGGTCCTCCGGAGCGACCCTGATTCCCAGCGGCTTCTCCGCGGTCACCGTGACGCGCTCCGGGCGCGCGCCATCGGCGCGCCGTTGGCCTCGGGCTTGCGTGCGCCGAGCGCGGGCGCACGTGTCTCGTGGCGGCGGCCGTAGAGCTCGAGCCGGAGCGAGATCAGGTCGAACCCCAGCCGTGCCGCGATTGCCTCGAGCACCCGCTCATGTTCCGCATCCTCGAATTCGATGACCTTGCCGGTGTCGACGTCGATCAGGTGATGGTGATGGCCGTGCTCGCTCGGCTCGTAGCGGGAGCGCCCGCCCCCGAAGTCACGGCGTTCGAGGATGCCTTTTTCTTCGAGCAACCGCACGGTGCGGTAAACCGTCGCGATGGAAATCCGGGAGTCGAGGGCACTGGCACGCCGGTAGAGTTCCTCCACATCGGGATGGTCCGCCGCATCCGAGAGGACGCGGGCGATGACCCGGCGCTGTCCGGTCATCTTCAGGCCCTTCTCGACGCAGAGGCGCTCGATGCGACTTTCCATCCAATCCCCAGCCGGCCCGTCGCAGCGGGCCTCGTGCGCCACCGCCGCCGGCGCAGCGCGTCGCCAAACGGCCGACCCGGCGGCGCGATCGGCCGCCTCGCGCTCAAGTGGGCGCTCGGCCGCGCGGTTGCTTCGCGTAGCCGATCGAGGCTGGCGTGTCGAGGATCGGATCAGTGGGCAGCGGCCGACGGCCAGTGATCAGGTGGTCCGTCATCAGGCGGCCAGTGATCGGGCGGCCAGTGATCGGGCGGTCCGGCGCCGCCCGAGCACTGGCAGCCGGCCGCTGTCCGCTACTTGCGTCCGCGCGGCTTGGTGCCGAGGCCGATCTTCTTCGCCAACGTCGAGCGATGACGCGCGTAGTTCGGCGCCACCATCGGGTAATCCGGGCCCAGCCCCCAACGGTCCCGATATTGCTCGGGCGTCATGTTGTAGGCGGTCTTGAGGTGGCGCTTCAGCATTTTCAGCTTCTTGCCGTCCTCGAGGCAGACGATGTGGTCGGGAAACACCGACTTCTTGATCGGGACGGCCGGTTGCGGCCGGTCCGGCACGGCCGGCTCCCGGCCGACGACGGCGAGTGTCCGGTAAACGTCCTGGATCAGCGCGGGCAATGCGTCGGGCGTCACGGAGTTGTTCGAGACGTGCGCCGACACGATTTGCGCCGTCAGCCCAAGAACGTCGGAGACCTCAGCGAGGTCAGACATCGCTTACCCTTTCTCTTCCATATTCCAGCTGGCTATAATAGGCAGCAGGTCTATCCGGCAACGGATATTTGATGGGAATTCAAGAGTTCAATGGAAACCAAGGTTAAATCGGTCGACGTCGAAGCCGACCGGCATCTCGACATTACCACCGAAACCTGTCCGATGACGTACGTACGAGTGCGCCTCGCACTCGATCGCATGGCGCCCGGGCAGACATTGAGAGTTGTGCTGCGCGGAGACGAGCCCCGCGCGAATGTACCGAAGACGGCGCTGACGCAAGGACATTCCATAATTGCAGAAGAAACGGATGCAGCGGGAATTACCCGGCTGCTGATCCGTCGCGCGTGAGATCGCGCCGCAGGAGGCGCGCGCTGCCGCCGTCAGCGTAGTAACGACTCCGCACGCCGACCTCGCGGTAGCCGGCGGCGTCGTAGAGCGAGCGGGCGGCGAGATTGGCTTCATGCACTTCGAGGAACATCGCCATCGCGCCCGCCCCGCGCGCCGCTCCCTCGATCGCCGCCAGCAAGGCGCGGGCGCGGCCCTCCCTGCGCCGTTCGGGATGCACGGCCAGCATCAGCAGCTCCGCCTCTCCGCCGGCCGCCCGGGCGAGGGCGAACCCGCCCGTGGGGTCGATCAGGCCGATCGAGGCAGGTTGCCCGAGCAGCCCCACGAACGTCGTTTCCGGCCATCGCTCCGTGTCCGACACCGCCGCCGCATGGATCGCTGCGAGCAGCGGCGCATGCAGCGGGTTAGCCACCGTGAAGCAGGCCACGGTCACCCTGCCGCTACCGCAGGGGGGCCGGCCGCAATCCGCCCGCCGGGAGACGCGCCTCGGGCGGGTCGATGTAGAGCGGCAGGGCCGCCAGCGGCGGCAGCGCGCCGGCCAGGCGCTTCTCGGCGGCGCAGGCGACATGACGTGGCCAAGGCAGCCGCGCGTCGCTGAGCATCACGTCGTCGCCGCGGGTGGCGAGCCGCGCGGCAACGGCAATCGCCGCATCACCCGCGACGGCGACGGGGTCCTGCGCGGCGGGCAGAGCGTCGAGTGGCACAGCGTGGAATCCCGCGCCGGTGTCGAGGAACACCCGCGCGCGGCGGCTGTCGATCGCTGTCCAGAGCGTCCGGCCGCCGCGCCGAGGAAGGGCCTCGGCGAACACCTCGGCGAGGGAGACGGGAACGACGGGACGCCCGGCGCCGAATGCGATCCCGTGGGCGAGGGCGAGCGCGGCGCGCAGACCGGTGAAGCTGCCCGGCCCGACGGTCACGGCGACCGCGTCGAGTTGGTCCGGCCACAGCGCAGCCTCCTCGAGCACGCTCTGGGCCATCACGGCGAGGCGCTCGGACTGCCCGCGATCGACATCGACGATCGCCTGCGCCGCCAGCGCGCCATCGACCACCACGGCGGCGCTGGTGCGCGCGAGCGCGGCATCGAGGGCGAGGATACGGGCCAGCGGAGACCCCGGCTCAGACGAGCACGCACGCCTCGTCGAAGGCGAGACGCGGCGAGCGGGGAAACAGGCCCGAAGCGTCGCCATGGCCGAGATTGATCAGGAAGTTCGATTTCCAGCCGCGGTCGGCGAGCAAGGCAGCATCGACCTTCTCGTTGTCGAAGCCGGACATCGGGCCGCAATCGAGGCCATGCCCGCGGGCGGCAATGATGAAATAGGCACCCTGCAACGTCGCATTGCGGAACGCGGTGTCGGCCGCGAGCTTCTCATTGCCGGAAAACCAGCTCTTCGCGTCGGCGTGCGGAAAGAGGCGCGGGAGATGATTGTAGAAATATGGATCGTAGGCGACGACGGCGACGACTGGCGCAGCCATCGTCTTCTCCAGATTCCCGGCGGAGAGCGCGGGCTTCAGCTTCTCCTTGCCCTCCTGCGTCCGCACGAACACGAAGCGTGCCGGTGACGAATTGGCCGAGGTCGGCCCCCACTTCATCGTGTCGAAAACTTGGCGGAGCTCATCGTCGGTCACCGGGCGCCCGTCCCACTTGTTGTGGGTGCGAGCATCGCTGAACAGCGCGTCGCGCGCTGCGGCGTCGATCGTCATGTCGGATCCTGCGTTTAGGCCGGAACCTGCTCGACCGCGACGACTTCGGGGACGTAGTGGCGCAGCATATTCTCGATGCCATGCTTGAGCGTGGCGGACGAGGACGGACACCCGCTGCACGAGCCCTGCATGTGCAGCATCACCACACCGTCGCGATAGCCACGGAACACGATGTCGCCGCCGTCCCCCGCGACGGCGGGGCGCACCCGGGTGTCGAGAAGCTCCTTGATCTGGGCGACGATCTCAGCGTCCTCGGGCGCGACGTCCTCATCGCTCGCCACACCCACTCCCTCGATCACAGGATGGCCGGCGACGAAATGGTCCATGATGGCCCCGAGCACCTGCGGCTTGAGCGCCTGCCAGGACGCGTCGTCGGTCTTGGTCACTGTGATGAAGTCACCGCCCAGGAACACGCGGGCCACTCCCGTCAGAGCAAACAGCTCAGTCGCCAGCGGGCTGCGCTCGGCCGATGTGGGAGACGCGAAATCCGCCGTGCCATGTTCCATGACATAGCGGCCGGGCAGGAACTTCAGTGTGGCGGGATTGGGAGTGCCTTCGGTTTCGATGAACATGGCGG
>DATAPS010000066.1:0-8275 GCA_036265085.1 Acetobacteraceae bacterium
GCCCCCGACGATCGCCGCGCCGCGCCGCGCCTTCTCATGCAGGCGCGCCAGCAGCGCCGTGCGGTCGAAGCGCGGCATCAGCGTCTCCTAGGCGGCTATCGAGCGGAAGGCGGCGGCGAGCGCCGCGGCGAAAGGCGGGTCATTGATCGCGTGAGGCAGGCGGAGCACGCGCCGAGAGTCGGTCTGGACGACCTGCGCCGTCAAGGTCTCGAACAGCGCCAGGTCGGCTTTGGGATCATGAAAGGGTTGCGATGGCGCGTCGATCGCCGAAACGCCGCCCTCAGGGATCAGCAGCCGCACCTCCCCCTCCATGCGGTTGAGCTTCGCGGCGATCCAGGCGCCCATGCGCGCATTCTCCTCGGCGTTCGTTCGCATCAGCGTGATCTGCGGGTTATGCGCGTAGAGCCGCCGGTCGCGATAGAGAGGAGGCACCGTCTCCATGGTCGCGAAATTCACCATGTCCAGCGCGCCGCAGGACACGACATAAGGCACGCGCGTGCGGATGATCGCGTCGAACCGCGTCGGCTCGGCGGGAAAAATCCCGCCCATCATCATGTCGCACACTTCGGTCGTCGTCACGTCGATCACGCCGGAGATCAGCCTCGCGTCGACGAGCGCCTCCATCGCGCGTCCGCCGGTGCCGACCGCGTGGAAGACGATGCAGTCATGCGTTTCCTCCAGCATCGACACAACCTGCTGTACGCAGGCGGTCGTCACGCCGAACATGGTCAGGCCGACCGCAGGTTTGCCGGCCTGCTCCGATTGCGCATCCCGCAGGCGGATCATGCCGGCAAGCGCGTGCGCCGCATTGGCCAGGATGCGGCGGCTGATGAGATTGAGGCCCTGCACGTCGGCGACCGACGACATCATGCAGATGTCGGATTCGCGCACATACGGCGCGACTTGGCCAGAAGCGATCGTCGAGACGATCAGCTTCGGCACGCCGATCGGCAAGGTTCGCATCGCCGGCGCAACGAGTGCCGTGTTGCCGCTGCCGCCCGCCCCGATCATACCCCCGACATCATCGCGCGTACGAATGAACCTCGCGAATGCGACCGCCATCGCCGCGACGGCAGCGCCACGGTCGTCGCGCGCGAGCACGGCAGACGCACCCTCCTCGTGCGCGCGGGCAACCTCGCCGGCGGTCACGTCCACGCCAACGCTGTGCGGACGGGTGGAGAGATCGACGCAGCAGGTCGCCACGCCAGCGGCGTTCAGGCGCTCGGCAATGAACAGGAGCTCCGCGCCCTTGGTGTCGAAGGTTCCACAGACGTAGGCTCGATTCATCGTCCGTGCTCAGAACAGCGGCGCCGCATGCATGTCGAAATAGACCCAATGCGGCCAGAACCCGGGAATCGCATACAGCGGAACGAGGTAGCGGGTGTGCAGCTCCGGCACGAGGTTGATGATGCGGAATCGCAACGGCTCGTCCTCGCGCACCAGTCGCGCCTCGACGGAGGTCGTGGACCCGAGCGAGAACGGGCGTCGGCAGCATGCCTCGTCCTGCGCCAGAACGATCGGCCCGAACATGACCGCGGCCCGGTCCGGATGCTGCCGATCGACCGGCACGAGTCGGAGCGCCAACGGAACCCTCAGCGTCAGCACGTCGCCGGGCTGCCACTCGCGCTCGACCGTCGCCCAATGCCCCGGCCCGGCGCCTACGGCGAGCGGCGCGCCGTTCAGCGCCAGCGAGGCCGACGATGCCCAGCCCGGAACGCGCGCATTCAGCGCGAAGCGGAAGGGCGCGTCCATGTCGATGCGGAGCGTTACGGTCTCCGCCTCGGGATACCGCGTCTCCTGCGTCAGCCGGATTGCCCGCCCGTCCTTGCGCCACGTCACCTCGGAGGGGACGAAGAGGTTGACGTAGAGTCCGTCGCCCGTCTGCATGTAGATGACGTCGTGATAGTCTGCGACCGTCTGCAGATACGTGCCGGAGCAACACGGCCACTCGTGCCAGTAGAACTGCTTGGTGCCGCCCGCCATGCTGTAATTGCCGTAGTAATATGCATGCCCGTCGGATTGCGGTGGCAAGGCCTGGCCCATCGCGTTGTATAGGATCGTCTCGATCCAGTCGCCGTAGCGCGCCTCCCCGGTGAATCCCATCAGATAGCGCGAAAGCTTGAGCGCCGCCCATGATCCGCAGGGGATTTCCGCATGCGCCGCGCATAAATCGAGCGATTGGCCCAGCCTGCCGTCTGGCGCCATCAGCCGCTCCTCCGGTCCGAAACCGCCCGTCGCGTAGCACTGCGTCTGCTGGAGGAAGTCGTAGCCGTTGATGCAGATGCGCAGGAACTCCTCCCGCCCGGTCACCGCATAGGCCATCGCGGCGCTGCTGAACGAATTGACGTGGCTGTAGGCGTGCACCGGATGCACCAGCGGGGGCGCCGACGAGCGTATGAACGGCGCCCAGTAGTCATCGTAGAGCCAGATATCGGCGAAGTCGCGAAAGCTCGTATCGCCAGTGAGAAGATACGCGCGGTAGAGATTCTCCGGCAGCGTGTACCACTCCGACGTGCCGCCCGGACCGGCGCCCCAGAAATCGTATCCGTCTGCCGGTCGGCGCGACCGATCGAAAGTCCGCGCCGCCCAGTCGTTCGTACGTTTCAATACCGGCAACGCCTCTCCGACGCCGGCATGGACGTGCAGATCGACGAGCCCGCAGACCAGCTTCTCCCACGGATACGGGCGCATCCGTGCATTGCCGTCCGGCGGCAGCGTTTCCAGCCAGCCCTCGAACAGCCGGCGCGCTTTCGCCAGCAGCGCCTCGTTCCCCGTCGCCCGACCAAGCCGCGCCAGGCCGCTTAGCAGTTGCCCGAAGATCCCACCGCTGGTCACGGCCGCCCAGCCCTTCATGTCCTCGCCCGGCGCCGGCAGCCCTGCCTCGCGGCGAAACCCCTTCAGGATGCCGTCGTCGGAAATCGACCCGTAGTGCGCCGCCGCGTGCTCGACCTGGTCGAGAAACCGGCTCGGCAGAAGCCGCACACCCGTATGGTCGAACCCCCGCAGCTTGCGATGCGGAACGTCGAGGCTAGGGACGCGAAGCTCGATTGCTGCATCATCGGGCATGCCAACCTCCCGTATTCGATCAAGCGCTCGCCGCGGCTGTCCGCCGCGACGCGCCGACATAGAGCCGTAAGACTTCTGGATCGCGCAGCAGCGCCTGCCCAGTGCCTTCGAGACGGTTGCGCCCCTGCTCAAGAACATAGGCATAATCCGCGATCGCGAGACACTGCCGCGCCCGCTGCTCCACCATCAGCACGGACACGCCGAGCGCGTTGATCTCGCGCACGCGCGCGAAAACCTCGCCCTGCACCATCGGCGCGAGACCGGCGGACGGCTCGTCAAGCAGCAGCACGTCGGGCTCCGACATCAGCGCCCGCGCCACCGCCACCATCTGTCGCTGCCCGCCGGAGAGCGTCGCGGCGCGCTTGGGAAGCAGCTCGCGGACGAGCGGCTGCGCGCGCAGGACAGTCTCCAGGCATTTCGCGGACCGTTTGCGATTGATTAGCGCGCCGACTTCCAGGTTCTCGCGAACCGTCATGTCCGGGAACACGTTGGCAAGTTGCGGCACCATGTTCATGCCGAGCGCCGTGATTCGATGCGGACGCAACCCGGCAAGCGAACGCTCTGGTTCACCGGCGCGCCAGAGCAAGATACGGCCGCCGCGCGCGGGCACGAGGCCGTAGATCGTCTTCAGGAGCGTCGACTTGCCCGATCCGTTCGGGCCGATGATGCCCACGATCTTGCCGCGGGGCACGACGATCGAGACGCCGTGCAGGATGTCCTGTTCACCGTACCCGGAACGCACGGCATCGACTCGGAGCACCGCGTCCGTCACGACGCGTCCGCAACGACCGCCGCATCGAGCCGGCCGATATAAGCCTCGATCACGCGGCCGTCGGCCTGCACCTCGGCCGGCGAGCCAGACGCGATGACCGTTCCCTCATCCATCACGACGACATGGTCGCTCACCGACATGATCAGGTCCAGATCGTGCTCGATAATGCATACGGTGATGCCGCGTTGTGCCCGCAGCATCTTGACGTGCTCGAGAAGCTGCTCGGCGAGTACTGGCGCGACGCCCGCCATTGGCTCGTCAAGCAGGATCATGCGTGGCTCGACCATCAGCGTGCGCCCGAGTTCCAGTAGCTTTCTCTGGCCGCCGGAGAGCGTGCCGGCGAAGGCTTCGGCCAGATGCGACAGCCGCAGCAGCCCGAGCAGATTCTCCGCCTGAGCGCGGATCTCCGCCTCGCGCCGCGCCACCCGCGCCGGCGCCATCCAGGCCATGCCGAAGCGCTCACCCGGCTGATCCTTCGCCGCCAGCATCATGTTCTCGCGCACGGTCATCCGCGTGAGGATCCGCGGCGACTGGAACACGCGCACGAGGCCGGCCCGCGCCACGAGGTCGGTCCGTAGCCGCTCGATCGACCGGCCGGCGAACCGGATCATGCCGCTGTCGGCGCGGATCAGGCCGGTGAGTAGATTGAACATCGTGGTCTTGCCCGCGCCGTTCGGACCGATCAGAGCAGTGATGGAGCGCTCCGCGACGCCGAACGAGGCGTGCGAGACAGCCGCGATGCCACCAAAGGTCTTGCTGAGATCGACGACTTCGAGCAGCACCGGTCACTTCTCCAGCAGGAGCTGGCGGCGGTCGCCGAGCACACCTTGCGGCCTCAGCGCCATGAACAGCACCAGCATCAGCCCGATCAGGAAGAGCCGCAGGAACGCCCGCGAGCCGGAGTCGAACAGCGAGAGCGGAAAGAAGCTGAGAAAGCGCGTGCCGGTGTAGAGCAAGCTGAAGAGGATGGCCCCGAGCGGGATTGCCCAAATCCTGTTCATGCCGCCAAGGATGAGGATCAGGTAAGCGTAGAAGGTCAGCGTCGGCGCGTAGTCGTCGGGGCTGAAGACGCCGATCTGAAGGGCCAGCAGCATCCCCGAGAGACCGCCGATGATCGCGCCGAGAATGAGCGCCTGCATCTTGTAGGCCACGACGTGCTTGCCGACCGACGCGGCGGCAACATCGTCCTCGCGGATCGCCTTGAGCACGCGGCCCCAGGGCGAGTGCTCGAGGCGGGCGAAGAAGACGAGCAGGAGCAGCATCACGACGAACACGATCAGCGCCGCCGCCGCGTCCCGGCTCACTGGTGTCCCGGTGACATGCGCGATGCCCGCGGCGACCCGGTCGAGCATCGCCTGCCAGCCGAGATTGTAGAACGCGACCTGATCCGGCCCGAGCATCGCCATCGAACCCAGCGGGCCGCCGGTCAGATCGGGCAGGTTCATCGCGAGGTAGCGCACCATCTCGCCGGCCGCGACGGTGGCGATCGCCAGATAATCCGCACGCAGCCGCAGGCAGGGAATTCCGAGCAGGAGGGCAAGCGCGACCGCGACCAGCAAGCCGCAAAGCATGGCAAGTGGGAGCGGCAGCGAGAGCCTCACGACGAGGATCGCCATGGCGTACGAGGCAACTGCCATAAACGCGACATGTCCGAAATTCGGCAGGCCGGCGAGCGAGAACTGCACGTAGAGGCCGAGCGCCATGATGGCGAAAATGCAGGCGGTGATGGCCGCGAAGAGGAAGAAGCCGAGATCGAGCCCAGCCATCAAACGATGCGCGCCCGGCCGAACAAGCCCTGTGGCCGATAGATCAGCAGCAGGATCAGCACGACGAAGGCGAGCACCGGCTTGTATTTCGGCGCGAGCCCTCCGGCCAAACCCTCCCATGTGGAGACTTCCATTGCCAGGCCGAGCACAAACCCTCCGACCATCGCCCCGCCGGCGCTGCCGATCCCGCCGAGCACGACGGTGGTGAAGATCAGGAACAGCACCTGGAAGCCGAGATTCGGATCGAAAGTGCCCTGCACGACGGCGAACAGGACGCCACCGATGCCGGCGAGGCCGCCGGCGAAGATCCACGCGTACGCGCCGACCCGGTCGATGTCGATGCCGGCGATGGCGGCCAGGTCGCGATTGTCGGCGACCGCGCGCATCGACTTCCCGACAGCGGTACGGGAAAGCAGCAAGCCCGTGGCCGGCGCCACGATGAGCGTCATGACGATGGCGACAGACTGGCCGGGCGAGATGCGAACGAGCCCCAGATCGTAGACGCGAAGCTCGTCGATGCCGAGCGTGCTAATCTGCGGGCCGGCAATCAGGAACAGCAGGTCGCGCAGCATGAGCCCGATGCCGACGGTGATGAGCGACATCGCCACCAGCCCGCGCCCGCGCAGCGGCCGCAGCACCAGAAGATGCACCGCGAGCGCGAGCGTCGCGGTCGCCAGGACGGCGCCGACCGTCGCTACGACGATGTTCTGGCGCAGCCCAACATTGATGACGAGGCCGACATAGGCGGCGAAGGTCAGATATTCGCCGTGCGCGAAGTTGGCGATGCGATGGATGCCGAACACGAGCGTGGCGCCCACACCCGTCAGCGCCAGCACCGCGCCGGTGATCAGGCCGTTGACAATGAGCTGCGCCAGCACGTGGACCACGACGGTCGGGCCGGCGGGCGGGAGGTCGTCAGGGGCCGAGGGTGATCGTCTTCACCACGGCGGCGGTGCCATCCGGCTTGTGCTCCCAGATATCGTAGGCGAGCGCGTTGACGCGGCCGTTGGCGTTGAAGTTGAGCGGTCCCGTCGCGCCCATAAAATGGATCTTCTCGCCCGCGAGAAGCGCCCTCGCCGCATCGTCGAGCTGCTCGAAGGTGAAGGGGCGGCCGGGATCGTTGGTGACGTTGACGACGTGCGCCGCGATCGCCGTGGGATCGGCCGATCTCGCCTCCACGGCCGCGAGGAAGGCCACAAATACACTGTCGAACGCCTCGGCGGTGAAGGACTGGAACGCGACACCCTTGCGCCCGTCACGCGTGAACAGGGCCTTGAACGCCGGAAACGACGAGCCGGATGACGCATTCGCCTGCACCGCGTGCATGCCGGGATAGTTCTTGCTGCCGCGGGACTGACAGTCATTGAGCGTGTCGGATCCGAAGCTCTTCGCCGGATCCCACTTGCCACTGCGCTCGAGCGGCTGGGCAAGCTTGGCGAAGGTCTCGCAGAAATCGATGAACAGCCAGCCCTGCGGGTCGCCCTGCACGACCTGCTGCGCCTCGGTGTCCAAAGTCGGCTGCTGCTGGTTGTAAACCACAAACTCGGGAATCGTGCCGCCGTCTGCTATCCATGCCTGCTTGAATAGCGCCGAGAGGTTCGCGCCGTAGGCGTCGTTGCGGGCGGCGACGTTGATCCGCGCATGCGGACCGAGTTGGTCGGCGATGACCTTGGCGAGGACGCGCCCCTGCATGTCGTCGGCCGCCACCGGCTGCCAGAGATATGTGGTCGATCCGGTGTTGAGCTTGGTCAGCGCGGGACTGGTGCCTCCAGTGAACATCAGGACCTTGTTGGGAAGTGCGACCGCCGCGGCGGCGGCGCTGGTCACCGAGCTGTAGAAGTCGCCGATGATCACGTTGACATGGTCGATCTGCACCAGTTTCTGAGCAGCCTCGACGCCGGCCTGCGGATTGCCCTGGCTGTCCTGCGAATCAGCCAGCTCCGCCTTCATGCCAGGAATCTTGAGCCGGTCCAGACTCGCCTTGACCTGCTCGACGCCCAGTCGCGCGGCCTCGTTCCAACCCTGCCCGCTCACCGCGGCGTTGCCCGTCAGGCCAGCAAGGACGCCATATCGGAGGTCAAACGAGGGTACATCGGCGGCATGGCCGATACCGAACCCCAGCAAGAGATCATAGACGACAATGCAGAGAACAGCGGCAACGCGGCGCATTGGGCGTCTCCCGTCACGCACGGCCAGGTCAGGGGCCCGAATTGGCTCCCCCGTATGTGGGGGAATCCTGCACACTTTCGCAGGGCGGGCAACAGGTGTCGACAGGATCGACCGTCTTGCGGCGCGAGTCACTTGCGGCGGCGCCGGCCGGGGTTCGGCGGGTACCATTTGGCGGAGTGGAAGTTTACATAAAGCCGCCCGTCCGAGCGGGAGCCAACTCTCTCACGTTCGCCGTGGTCCGAAATCTTGGGAGCAGGTCACGCCTGCTCGCAGGGCGGCGCGAATGTTACTTGGCAGTTGGTGGAGGATGGTCGCGGCCGGTGTGATTTGCCCCAAGGCGGAGGACCGGCCGCGGCAGCGCCTAAAGCTTGATGCGATGTCCGCTGGCTGACGAGACCGCTGCCTGTTCAAGCAGCCGCTGCATGAAGAGGGCGTCCTCGAAGCTGGGCACGGTTCGCGAGCCGCTTGCGAGATCGCGGGCATGAACCTCGAAGAGATCGGC
>DATAPS010000067.1:0-4425 GCA_036265085.1 Acetobacteraceae bacterium
GCTGGCGACAGTCAGCGTTGCGACGAAGCTAATGACGAAGCTGTCGATGATGTTGATGGCGATCGTTCCCCAAGGGAACGCCCGACCCAAAATTCTATTTGCCTCTTGTGAAGCGCGCGCCTACTCGCGCGAGAACCAGTGCGCGCGCCGGCTACGAGACCCGGCTGGCGAGCATCCAGGCCGACGTCCTGCTGATCAAGTGGATGCTCGGCGTCGTCCTGGCGTTCCAGGTCGCCATCGCGGTCAAGATTTTCGTTCACTGACGCCGAAAGCAAGCAAGGGCGGGGATGGCAACATTCCAGTTCGCGCGAAGGCGCTCTAAGCCGCCAGCTCCGTACCTGCCGAAAGCCCGAGCGCCTCGGCGAGCCGCTCGAGGCGGCGGATCACGCTCTCGCCGGCGAACACGCCGCTGTCCTCGTTCAAGTGCAACGTCAGGCTGCGGCCGGCGGTCAGTGCGGTGCCGGCCAACAGATCCGGCGTACCCGCCGAGAGCGTGTAGGCCAGGCGCAGGGCGAGGCCGAGCGTCGTCGCGCGCCGCGCCGACTCGGTGCTGAGCAGGATGCGGGCCGGCGCGAGAAACGACGCCTCCGGCTCGCTGTCGTAGCGAATTGCCAGCGTCATGCCGAGGAAGGCGCGGGCATGGTGGTCGAGCCCATTCCCGGGCTGCGTCAGCACGCGGAGAAACGCTTGTTCCGCGCGATACTCGGGATGATCGTGGCTCCCGACGTCGCTGATCCAGCACGCTGCGTCGCGAAGGCGCTGCTCCTGCGCGGTCTCCCCACGGAACAGGGGCTCCGTCCAACGGATGAGTGCGGGCGGCAGCGCGGGGTCGCGGCCGAGGCGTTGTGCATAGTCCCGGCCGGCCGCGAGCACGGGGTCCTGGCCACGAACTCCGGCGGGAATCCGCTGCATGTACCAGCCTTCCCGCAACCCGTTGGCGCTGAACACCACGCGGCGCGCGCCGGTCGCCCGCAGCACGCGGCGCATCACCACGGCGGCATAGGGCAAGTCGTCGACGCGGCGGCGCGGCGCATCGGGCAGGCGCTCCAGCACGCGGCGCGACGATCCGGCGATCATCCCCGTCAGGTCTCGCGCTTCCTCCCGGTCGATGGTGTAGTGGTGGACCATCGCCAGCGGATAGCCGGTCTGCGCGATGTGGATCCGCGCGAGCGCGCGCCACGCACCGCCCACGAGGTAGAGGTCGCGCCCGCCTCCCTCGGAGAGCCACGGGAGGCGCGACAACTCCTCCTCCGCGATCGCCCGTGCTCGGACGACGTCCTGCCCGGCGCGCTCCGCCAGCCGGATCGCGCCGAGGCGGAGCGTGGACGCGTGGAACTGACGCCCGCCGTGGAGACGCACGAGCTCGAGCGAGCCGCCGCCGATATCGGCCAGCACGCCATCCGCGCCCGGAATGCCGCAGATCAATCCCTCGGCGGACAATGCCGCTTCCTGCTCGCCGCTGATGACGTGGATCAGCACGCCGGGCATCAGTTGCTCGAGGGTCGCGACGAACGCGCGGCCATTGACCGCATCGCGCACGGCGGCGGTCGCCAGCACCTCGAAGGGGTCGGCGCCCATCGCCCTGGCGATGGCCGCGTAGCGGTTCATCACCTGCAGCGCGCCCCGCACCGCGTCTTCGTTCAGACGCCCGGATGCCTGCAGACCGCGCCCGAGGCCGAGGACGGCTTTCTCGTTAAAGATCGGCACAGGATTACGGCTGCGCCCCTCGAACACCACGAGGCGCACCGAGTTGGAGCCAAGATCGACCACCGCCGATCGCGGCGCATCCGCTGGAGGAACGAACGGCACTAGAGTGTGGCTGCGGCCCGATGCGAAATCGGTGCTGTCAATCGGCCTCTCGAGGTCAGGGAGGCCAAGCTCTCCGAGCAAATTCGCCTCATTTCAATGAAAACGGCGTTGCGGGGCATCGTCGCGGTCAGTCCTGTAAGACGCGGTCCTGCTGCCTGCCGTGCGCGGTGTGGGACGCCACAGCCCCACGCAAAGCTGAACCTCTTCCCGACAGCGACGGGTTGGTCATGAAGTAGTCATGCGCCGAGACGCGCGCCACCCCCTCGCCGGGATCGACGCGGTGCCACGAACCGTCCGGCTGCAAGTCCCAGGACTGCAGCGTGTCCTTGAGATTGATCACCATGATCTGGTCGAGAACCTGTGCGTGCACAGTCGGGTTGTGGATCGGCACGATGGATTCGACGCGCCAATCCATGTTCCGCGCCATCCAATCGGCCGAGCTGATGTAGACACGCGCGTGCCGGCTCGGCAGTTCATGACCGTTCCCGAAGACAAGAATGCGGCTGTGCTCGAGAAACCGGCCCACGATGGATTTGACCATGATGTTTTCCGACAGGCCGGGAACACCGGGGCGGAGGCAGCAGATGCCGCGGATGATGCATTTGACCTGCACGCCGGCAAGCGAGCATTCGTACAATTTGTCGATCAGCCGGTCATCGACGAGGGAATTCATCTTCAGCCAGATCGCGGCCGGCTTGCCGGCCCGCGCGTTCGCGATCTCGCGGTCCATCAGCTCCGCGCAGGTGCCGCGGAGCGTGAGCGGGCTGAACGCCAGCTCCTCCATCCGCTCGGGCCGCGCGTAGCCGGTCATATAGTTGAACAGCCGCGCCGAGTCCCGCGTCATCGGCGGATCGCAGGTGAAGAAGCTGAGGTCGGTGTAGATCCGTGCGGTGATCGGGTGATAGTTGCCCGTGCCGAAATGCGCGTAGCTGCGGGTCGTTCCGCCTTCGCGCCGCACGACCAAACTGAGCTTGGCGTGCGTCTTCAGCTCGGTGAAGCCGAACACGACCTGGACGCCGGCGGCTTCCATCGCGCGCGCGAGCCGGATGTTGGCCTCCTCGTCGAACCGTGCCCGCAGTTCCACCATCGCGGTGACCGATTTGCCGGCCTCCGCCGCCTCGATCAGCGCCTTCACGATCGGGCTGTCGCGGCTCGTGCGGTAAAGCGTCTGCTTCACCGCGATCACCGCAGGGTCGCGCGCGGCTTGGCGGAGGAACTGCACCACCACGTCGAAGCTTTCGAACGGGTGGTGGACGATGATGTCCTTGTGCCGGATGGCCGCGAAGCAATCGCCGCCGAAATCGCGGATCCGCTCCGGAAAACGGGGCGTGTAGGGCGGGAACAGCAGATCCGGGCGGTCGTCGATGATGAGCTGCCTCGTATCGGTCATGCCGAGCAGCCCCTCGAACACATGCACTTCCGCGGGGGTCGCGTCGACCTCGTGGGTCACCAGCTCCCGCAGGTTCGGGGGCATGTCCGCGCTCATCGACAGATGGATCGCGACACCGCGGCGGCGGCGCTTCAGCGCGGTCTCGTAGGAGCGGACGAGGTCTTCGGCCTCCTCCTCGAACTCCACGTCGGTGTCGCGGATCAGGCGGAACATGCCGCTGTCCGTCACGCGGAAGCCGGGAAAGAGATGGCCCATCGAGATCGCGATGACGTGCTCGAGCAGGATGAACCGCGCCGTCTTGGAGCCGTCCGCCTCGACGGGCAGGCGGATGAACCGGTCGAGCTGCGACGGCACCTGGATCAGCGCGCTCATCGCGTGCCCGTCCTCGTCGCGCTGCAGCCGAAGCGCCATCACGAGGGCCATGTTCTGGATGAACGGGAACGGATGGGCCGGATCGATCGCCAACGGCGAGAGGACGGGGAAAACCCGCTCCATGAACCACGGATCGAGCCAAGCGCGCTCGGCGGGCGTCAGCATCGCCGGCTCGCACACGGTAATGCCGGCGGCGTCCAACAGGTGCCGGACGGCGTTCCAGACGCGCTGCTGCTCCAGGATCAGTCCGCGTGCCCGCGCCTCGACATCCGCGAGCTGCTCGGCGGGGGTTCGGCCATCGGGCGAGCGCTGCGTGACGCCAGCCTTCGCCTGGTTCACGAGCCCGGCGGCACGGACGGAGATGAATTCATCGAGATTGCCCGCCGAGATCGAGAGGAAGCGCACCCGCTCGAGGAGCGGATGATTGGGGTTCTCCGCCTCCTCGATCACCCGGCCGTTGAAGTCGAGCCATGACAGCTCGCGGTTGATGAACCGCTCGGGGTCGTCGGGCGTGATCGTGGACGCGACGGGCCCATCGTGGGTGACGATTCTCAGCTCGTCGACATCTGCCACAGCCTGCGTCCTATCACTCGCGAGACGATATTACGGGAGGAGACCCGGATTACGCGAGGGGATCGCGATCGTCCCTCGACAAATCATCATTTGGTTGTAACCCGCCCAATTCCCCAAGGGCACCCATCTCGGTGAGCACCAGTCGTGCGAGCGCGCGGGTGGGACGCGCGCCGAACCGGTCGAGCCGGGCCGCCGCTTCCCGCACGGCGGCGGCGGTTCGGGGGAGATGCCGGAGCAGATAGGTTTGCACCGGGTCGCCGACCGCGAGCTCGCGGTCGGCG
>DATAPS010000068.1:0-10572 GCA_036265085.1 Acetobacteraceae bacterium
GTCAGATTCCACTGGGCGATGCGCGGCTGGTTGCCGTAGGCGTACCGGCCGGCATGGTCGATCGAGCTGAACACGGTAGCTGGGTCGTAGGCATCCATGAAGGCGCACGGTCCGTAGTCGATCGTCTCGCCTGAAATCGCCGTGTTGTCCGTGTTCATCACGCCGTGGATGAAGCCGACCAGCACCCATTTCGCGACCAACTCCGCCTGCCGGATCACCACCTGCTCCAGCAAGGCGCGATAGGGGTCCGCCGCCCCCGCGACCTCCGGGTAGTCGCGCGCGATCGTGTAGTCCGCGAGCGTTCGCACCGCCTCGGTGTCGCGCTGGGCCGCGAAATACTGAAACGTGCCCACGCGGATATGGCTCGCCGCTACCCGCGTCAACACCGCCCCGGGCAGTTCCGCCTCGCGCAGCACGGCTTCCCCCGTCGTCACCGCCGCAAGCGCCCGGCTGGTCGGGATGCCCAAGGCGTGCATGGCCTCGCCCACGAGGTATTCGCGCAGCACCGGGCCGAGCGCCGCGCGCCCATCGCCACCACGGGAGAACGGAGTCCGGCCGGAACCCTTGAGCTGGATGTCGTAGCGCCGGTGATCCGGGCCGACGACCTCGCCGAGCAGGATCGCGCGCCCGTCGCCGAGCCGTGGCGAGTAGTGTCCGAACTGGTGCCCGGCATAGGCGAGCGCGATCGGCTCCGCCCCGCCCGGCACCAGATTGCCCGCGAATATGACGGCGCCCTCCGGCCCCGAGATCGCATCCGGATCCAACCCCATCTGCTCGGCAAGGCTGCGGTTCAGCCGGACCAGTTCCGGGGCGGCCACCGGCGTCGGATCGAGCCGCGCGTAAAAGCGGGCGGGCAGGCGCGCGTAGCTGTTGTCGAAGGGCAGCCGAAGGCGCCCGCTTTGCACGTCGGCTTTCTGCTCCGCGGGGCGGGCGATCGAAGTGGTGGACAATAGGGTTCCTCCGCTGAGCTCGGACCCGGATATGGGTATGACCTCAATCGGCCGCTTGGCCCACCTCTCTCCCCCGGCGTCGATGCCCGCTGACGATCGCCCCATCCTCCGGCCGCAGCAGCGCAAACCCCGGCAAGGCCACCAGCGGCACGCAGGCGAGTGCCAGGAACACGCGATGGAAGTCCGGCACCGACAGCGTCTGCCCCTGCCCCGCGATCATCGACAGCACCGTGGCGCTGAGCGAAATTCCGAAACCCATCGTGAGCTGCTGCAGCACGCCGCCGAGGCTGGTCGCCCGGCTCAGCGCCGACGAGGCGATGTCGGAATATGTCAGTGTCTGGATGCTGTTGAACTGGATATTGCGGGCGAAGCCGAAAATGAATATCGCCAGCAGCAACAGCGGATAGGGCGTCGTCGGCCGGATCAGGGCGAAGCTCGCGATCATTGCCGCGCCGAACACCGTGCCCACGAGCATCAGCCGGTCGAAGCCGAGCGCGCGCAGCAGACGGATCGTGACCGGACGCAGCACGACGCCCCCGAGGCTGGCGATGAACGTCGTCGACCCCGATTGGATCGGCGTATAACCGAAGCCGACCTGCAGCATCAGCGGCAGCAGGAACGGCACCCCGTTCAGCCCGATCCGGCACAATCCTCCGGCGAACGCCGCGATCCGGAACGAACGGACCCGCAGGACCGAGAGATCCAGCACCGCATTGTCGTGCCGCCTCGCGTAGGAGACGTAGATCACGACGAGCGCCACCGCGGCCGTGAAGATCGCGACGATGATCGGCGTCGCGAGCACGGGATGGCCGAGATTCTCAACGCCGATTTGAAAAAGCGCCATACCGAGCCCGCACATCACGAAACCCAGCGTGTCGAATCGCGCCGGCGGCGGCGAGTCGACATCGCGGATGTAGCGCAGCGCAAGCAGCACACCGATCACGCCGAACGGCACGTTGACGAAGAAGATCCAGCGCCAGGTTGCATAGGTGGTAATGACGCCGCCGGCGAGCGGCCCGATCACCGGCCCGAGGATCGACGGCAGGCTGACATAGGTCATCGCCGTGACGATGTCGCGGCGGGGAAACGACCGCAGCAGGATCAGCCGCCCTACCGGGTTCATCATCGCGCCGCCGAGCCCCTGCAGGATGCGGCTGGCGACCAGGGTCGAGAGCGAATCCGAGAAGCCGCACGCGATTGACCCGATCGTGAACACCACGACCGCGGTCGCGAAGGTCCGGCGCATGCTGAACCGATCGGCGATCCAGCCGCTGATCGGGATGAACACCGCGAGCGTCACGAGATAGCTGGTCAGCGCGATGTTGAGCCGCAGCGGCGTCTCGTTCAGCGCCTTTGCCATGTCGGGGATGGCGGTGGTGATGATCGTGGAATCGAGCTGTTCCAGGAAGAAGCCGCTCGCGACGATGAGCGGGATGAAGAGCCGCAGCCGCGGCTCGCGTTCGACAGGGGTGTCGCCGTTCATCTCGGGTGGAATGCTGCACGCGCGAACCGTCGCGTCAACCACCCGTGCCAGAAGTCGCCGGCAGTGGCAGAGTGACGGTTTCGGTCGCCGAACAGGGAAAGAAACCGATGAGTGGATCGCAGCGGGTGGCACTGGTGACGGGCGGCGGCAGCGGCGTCGGACGGGCGGCGGCGCTGGCCTTGCAGCGCGACGGGTTCGCGGTCGCGATCGCGGGGCGCCGTGAGGACGCGCTTCGGGAAACGGCAACGATATCCGGGGCACCCCCGGGCAGCATGTTGCCAGTACCCACGGACGTCACCGATCCGGCCGCCGTGGAGGCGCTCTTCGACGCGGTCCGCGAGCGCTTCGGGCGGCTCGACTTCCTGTTCAACAATGCCGGCGGCGGATCGCCGAGCACCAATTTCGGCGATGTGACCTACGACCAGTGGTCACGCGTCGTGGCGGTGAACCTCAACGGCTGCTTCCTCGTCGCGAATGCCGCCTTCCGGATGATGCGCGATCAGACCCCACGCGGCGGCCGCATCGTCAACAACGGCTCGATCTCCGCGCACACGCCGCGCCCGGGCTCGGCGCCGTACACCGCGACGAAGCACGCGATCACCGGGCTGACGAAAGCGATCGCGCTCGACGGGCGCCAGTACGACATCGCCTGCGGCCAGCTCGACATCGGCAATGCGGCGACCCCGATGACCGCGCGCATGGCGGGCGGGGTGCCGCAGCCGGACGGATCGATGCGGCCGGAGCCGACGATGGATGTCGACGAGGTCGGTCGCGCGATCGCATTGATGGCGAGCCTCAAGCCCGACGCCAATGTGCTGACCATGACCATCATGGCGACGAAAATGCCGTACGTCGGCCGCGGGTAACGAACGCCCGCGCGCTTGACACTGCACCGGTCGCCGCCTTTGATCCGGCCGCCGATGTCATCAAGCGCGTGCGCGCTCCCGCCGAGCCGCGCCCCGACGGCCCGGAGGAGACGTACGAATGCGGACGCTCAAAGGCCCGGCGATCTTCCTTGCGCAATTCGCGGGGGATGCGCCGCCGTTCAACACGCTCGACGCGATCGCAGGATGGGCAGCGGGTCATGGCTACAAGGGCGTGCAGATCCCGAGCTGGGACGCACGTCTCTTCGATCTCGCAAAAGCGGCGGAGAGCCGCGGCTATTGCGACGACGTGCGCGCCACGCTCGCGCATCACGGCCTCGAACTGACCGAGCTGTCGACGCATTTGCAGGGCCAGCTCGTCGCGGTGCATCCCGCCTATGACCTCGCGTTCGACGGTTTCGCGGCGCCGGACGTGCGGGGCAATCCGAGAGCACGGCAGGAATGGGCGGTGCGTCAGATGCTGCTGGCCGCGCGCGCGAGCGCCAACCTGGGCTGTCGTGCGCATGCGACTTTCTCGGGCGCGCTGGCGTGGCCATACATCTATCCCTGGCCGCAACGCCCGGCCGGCCTGATCGAGGCGGCGTTCGACGAGCTTGCGGCGCGATGGAAGCCGATTCTCGACGCGTTCGATCGGGCGGGCGTCGATGTCTGCTACGAGATCCACCCTGGCGAGGATCTGCACGACGGCGTCACCTTCGAGATGTTCCTCGAGCGCGTCGGCAATCATCCGCGTTGCAACATCCTCTATGACCCCAGCCATTTCGTCCTGCAGCAGCTCGATTATCTCGAGTTCATCGACATCTATCACCCGCGCATCCGCATGTTCCACGTCAAGGACGCCGAGTTCAACGCGACCGGGCGGCAAGGTGTGTACGGCGGCTATCAGTCCTGGGTGAACCGTGCCGGTCGCTTCCGCTCGCTCGGCGACGGCCAGGTCGATTTCGGCGGCATCTTCTCGAAACTGTCGCAATACGATTTCGACGGCTGGGCCGTGCTCGAATGGGAGTGCGCGATCAAGGACAGCGAACAGGGCGCCGCCGAGGGTTCGAATTTCATCGAGGCGCATATCATCGAAGTCGCGACGCGTACGTTCGACGACTTCGCCGCCAGCGGCGCCGACATGGCGATGAACCGCAAGATGCTCGGGATCGGCTGAGCGATGGCAATCGAGGGCAAGGCGGAGCAGCACGTCCCACGGCGGTTGCGGCTCGGCATGGTGGGGGGCGGGCGCGGCGCGTTCATCGGCGCGGTCCACCGGATCGCGGCGCGTCTCGATGACCACTACGAGCTGGTGGCGGGTGCGCTGTCCGCCGATCCGGAGAACGCGCATGCGTCGGCAGCGGATCTGCATATCGATGGCGACCGCAGCTACCGCGACTTCACGGAGATGGCGCGGAAAGAGTCGGGGCGGCCGGACGGCATCGATGTCGTCGCGATCGTGACGCCGAACCACGTGCATGCGGCGGCAGCCAAGCCGTTCCTCGAGCACGGCATCAACGTCATCTGCGACAAGCCGCTGACCAGCACGCTCGCCGACGCGCAGGATCTCGCGGCGGCGGTGCGCAAGTGCGGCGTCGTGTTCGGCCTGACGCACAACTACACCGGGTATCCGCTCGTGCGGCAGGCGCGCGAGATGGCGGCCGCCGGCGAACTCGGAGAGATCCGCGTCGTGCAGGTCGAGTATCCGCAGGACTGGCTGACGACGCGGCTGGAAGCCACAGGACAGAAGCAGGCGGCGTGGCGCACCGACCCCGCGCGCAGCGGCGCGGCGGGATCTGTCGGCGACATCGGCACGCATGCCTTCAATCTCGCGGAGTTCGTGACCGGGCTGCAGGTGGAGAAACTCGCCGCCGAGCTCTCGATTTTCGTCGAAGGCCGCCAGCTCGACGACAACGCGCACATGCTGCTCCGCTTCGGGGGCGGCGCGCGCGGGATGCTCTGGTCGAGTCAGGTGGCCCCCGGCAACGAGAACGGATTGCGGTTGCGCGTCTACGGGTCGAAAGCGGGGCTCGTCTGGGCGCAGGAGAGTCCGAACTTGATGACCGTCTCGGCACTCGGCCAGCCGCCGCAGACGATCACGCGCGCGGGGCCCGGCGCGTCCGCCGTCGCCGCACACGCCTCACGCATTCCGGGGGGACATCCGGAAGGGTACTTGGAGGCGTTTGCGCAGCTCTATCGCGATCTCGCCGAGCAGATCACCGCGAAGCTGTCGGGTCGTGCGCCCGATCCTGCCTCCCTGCTTGTGCCCGGGATCGAGGAAGGGCTGCGCGGGATGCGGTTCATCACCGCCGCGGTGGCGTCGAGCCGCAATGACGCAGCGTGGGAGACGTTGTGATGACGATGTTCGACGACATCGCGCCGATCCGCTACGAGGGACCGGACAGCAAGAACCCCCTCGCCTTTCGCTACTACGACGCGAACCGCCGGGTCGCCGGCAAGACGATGGCGGAGCACCTGCGCTTCGCTGTTTGCTACTGGCACACGTTCGTCTGGCCCGGCTCGGACATGTTCGGCGCAGGCACATTCGACCGGCCCTGGATGCGGGCGAACACGTTCGAAACGGCCGAAGAGAAGCTCGACGCCGCCTTCGCATTCTTCGAGAAGCTCGGAACGCCGTTCTTCTGCTTCCACGACTACGACGTCGTTCCGCTCGGAGACAGGCTGCGCGAGAGCTGGACGAATCTCGACCGCATGGCGGATCTGATGGCGGCGCGCGTGCAGCGCAGTCCGGTGAAGCTGCTGTGGGGAACGGCCAATTTGTTCTCGCACCCGCGCTACATGGCGGGTGCGGCGACCAACCCCGATCCTGCGGTGTTCGCCTATGCGGCGGGTCAGGTGCAGAAGGTGCTGGAAGTCACGCACCGGCTCGGCGGCGCGAATTACGTCCTGTGGGGCGGCCGCGAGGGCTACGAGACGCTGCTCAACACGCGGATCGGGCAGGAGCTCGATCAGCTCGGGCGCTTCATCTCGATGGTTGTCGAGCACAAGCACAAGATCGGTTTCGCCGGCACGATCCTGATCGAACCGAAACCGTGCGAGCCGACGAAGCACCAATACGACTATGACGCGGCGGCGGTCGCCGGCTTTCTGCGGAAATATGGGCTCGAGCGCGAGGTGAAGCTGAACATTGAGGTGAACCATGCGACGCTGGCGGGGCATACGTTCGAGCACGAACTGGCGTTCGCCGCGTCCCAGGGATTGCTCGGCAGCATCGACGTCAATCGCGGCGATCCGCAAAATGGCTGGGACACCGACCAATTTCCCAACTCGGTGCCGGATATGACGCTCGCGCTCTATCACATCCTCCGCGCGGGCGGACTCGGGAACGGCGGCCTGAATTTCGACGCGAAGGTCCGGCGGCAGTCGATCGATCCGACTGACTTGTTGCACGCGCATGTCGGCGGCATCGACGTCTGCGCACGGGCGCTGCTCGCGGCGGCGGCGATCATCGAAGATGGCGCGCTGGATGCGCATGTGGAGGAACGGTACGCCGGCTGGCGGCACGGCATGGGCGCGGACGTGCTTGCCGGCAAGCTGAGCCTCGCCGAGATTGCCGCGCGCGCGGCGGACGCACCGGCGCCGGTGCCGCGCTCGGGGCGGCAGGAGATGCTGGAAAACCTCGTCAATCGCTACGTCTGAGATCCTGGCACGATGCCCGGCACCGGGACGGCCCGGTAGGCGAGGCTCGCGTCTTCGCCACGGCTTCCCCCCGAGTCAGCCGCCGCCGAGAGCGTGCGGCGCGCTCAGCTGCTCCAGTCTGCTGGGATCGGCGGTCTCGGCATCGTTGCCTGCGATGCGGTAGATGCGCCAGGGTGCCTCGGGAGGTCCGCTCGAATAGACGAGCGTCCATCGTTGAGGCTGCAGCGCCCGCGCCTGTTCGACCTGATCGATGTGTTTCCAGCGATTGTGTCCTGGTCGGCTGCGAACCACGACAAAGGGGATAGCGAAGCGATCGATCGCGTCCATCACGTCTTGTGGAGAGAGGAAACGCGGCACGTAGTCCTGATTGTTGTAGCCGCCCCCGCCGAGCAGCCGCGATCCGCGTATGGCGAAGAGACTGGGCCGACTCGGATCCTGCATGGCGAGCTCGACGATCATCGCGCCTTCCGCGATCTCGTCGGCAACGACCAGTACCGCGGGGTTTTGCGCGCGGCGCTCAGACCAGAGTTCTCGGGCCGCTGCGATTGCGCCGATCTGAGGTTTAGCTGGCACATGCAGCGACGACGGGACGATCGCTGCTATCCCGCCACAGAACACCGCGGCTTCGATCACGCCGCGCCGTCGAGGCGCCCAAGCAGCCGCAAGGCGGCAAACGACGTCGGCCGCGAGATACAGCAGCGGCGGCAAGGCCGGGGACAGATAGCGAAACTGGATATCGGCAGGCGCGACCACCTGAAAGAGGAATACGCCGGCGAACAGCGCCGCCATCGCGGCGGTCACGCCACCATCGGACAGCAAGACACCCCGCAAGCACACGCGCAGAAAGCCAAGCAAGCCAAGCACCGCGAACACCGCCCCCGGGCCGGTGAGCAATCCGGTTGCGAACGCCGGCAGCGCAACCGACGTGTAGTCCCAGCCCCACGCGTAGCGAAACCCAGCCGCGACCTGTCCGTAGCTCAGGGCGTACCAGGGTCCCGCGACGGCAACCACGATCAGGGCGGCCGCCCAAAGCGACGGGCGCCTGAGGACGCTCCATTTGCCGGAAAACGCGATTGAAAAGACCGGCACGAACGCGAGCGAGGCGGCGTTACCCTTCATCAGCAACGCTGCTGTCGCGATGACGCCGAAGAGGATCGAATAGACCGCACGTCCGGTCGCCAAATAGCGGCCGAACGCCAGGGACGCGAGCAGGCAGCACAGGGTGATCGGCATGTCCAGCATCAGCTCGGAGGTGCCGACCTGCACGAGGGGCGAGAGGACGAGCGCAACCGCCATGCCAGCGCCGGCAACTCGGCCGAGCCGCACCGAGACGATGCGGTAAAGCACGATCGCAGTGGCCGCCGTCACGCCGGCGGCGAGAAGGAACACGGACGCGCGGCTCTCGCCGAACAGCATCATCCAGACCGCCTCGACGAGGTAATAGAGCGGTCCCCAATGCCCGATCCCGACATATGCGTAATGGCTGTGCCACCAACGCAGATACGCGAGAAAAGATCGCGGAATTCCATACGCGAGGTAGTCGTGCACGAATAGTCCGGACACGTAATGTGAGATTTCGTCGTTGTCGAACTCGGCGTGATAGGCGCCGGCGCGAAACTGGAGCGAGACGACCAGAAGCGCCAGTAGCAGCCCGATCGTGATGTCCACCCAAGCAGGCCGAGCGGGCACCCACGTCGGCCTGCGGGCGTTCGTGAGCGGTCCGGGAAGAAGCGTAACGTCGGCGCTCATCTTGTCATCCTCGTCGTGGCAGCGCGTCCGATGGCGGGGACGGCGGTATCTATCAAGGCAGTGATCACTCCGCCATTTTCAAATGCGTGTGCGGGTCCGACGGCTGAGGTCGCCGATGGCGAGGCGAGTGGGACGTCCGCCGGCATTGACAAGAACGGATCGGGTCGCCGTAGTGCCAGCCGGGCGGTCGTCCTTAGAACAGCGAGAATCCGATGTTGCGCGTCGTGGTCGCCGGATGCGGTCGGATGAGTGCGCGGTTCCTCGAGTCCGCGCGCGAAGCGGGAGGCATTCAGATCGTCGGGCTGGTCGATCCCGTTCGCCCCGCGGCGGAGCAGCGGCAGAGCGAGTTCGCGCCCGAAGGAGCCGAGATCGGACCGGATCTTGCGGACATGCTCGGGCGCGTGACCGCGGACGCGGTGTTCGACATCGTGGTTCCGGCGGCGCGGCATGATGTCGCGACAACGGCGCTTCGTCATGGCTGCCATCTTCTGACGGAAAAGCCGATGGCGGCTTCGATGGCGGCGGCACGCGACCTGGTGGACGTCGCACGGCAGGCTGAGCGCATCCACGCCGTGGTGCAGAATCGTCGCTACATTCCCGGCGTGCGGCGGATCGCGCGCTTTCTCCGGTCCGGCGCGATCGGTGATGTCACCAGCATCTATTGCGACTTCTTCCTCGGCCCGCATTTCGGCGGCTTCCGCGAGGAAATGGAACACGTGTTGCTGCTCGATATGGCGATTCACACCTTCGACGTGGCGCGCTTGTTCGCGGGCAGCGAGGCGGCGACGGTGCATTGCCGGGAATGGAACCCGGCGAACTCCTGGTACGCGCATGGGGCGAGCGCGATCGCGACGTTCGAAATGCGCAACCGCGTCGTGTTCAGCTATCGCGGCAGCTGGTGCGCCGAGGGGTTGCGGACGAGCTGGGAGAGCGCGTGGCGGATCGTCGGCACGCGCGGCACACTCGTCTGGGACGGCGAGGATGATATCCGCGCCGAGATCGCGACTGGAGCAGATGCGCTGTTCCAGAAGACCGCGCCGATCGAGATCCCGCCGCTCGATCCGGCCGATCGGATCGGCGGTCACCTCGGCATCATTCAGGATTTCCTGGCGGCGGTGCGCACCGGTATGCCGCCGGAAACCGCCGGGTCCGAGAACATCAAGAGCTTGGCAATGGTCTTCGGCGCGATCGAGAGCGCCGACACTGGCCGCACCGTCTTGGTGAGCTGAGGAGAGACGCGCGTGAGCAACCCGCAGTTGGACATCCGCATCGGCACGCTGGTGCGCGGCAACCGCAATCGCAATCCGCTGGGCATCCCCACCTACGTCAGGCAGATTGCGGATCTCGGGTTCGAGAGCCTGCAACTGTTCTGGTGGCAGACGCTCGACGACGCCGACCTGCCCCTGCTGGCCGAGCAGGTGAAGGAGGCGATCGGCAACCGCGACATCACCGTGCCCACGCTCGCGATCTTCGGCAATCCCCTGGAGGAAACCGATATCGACAAGCAGACGCATGACGGCTGGATCAAGCTGATCGACCACGCGCATCTGTTCGGCGCGAGCGTGATCGCGGGCTTCACCGGCCGCATCCGCGGGCGCCCGCTGCCGGAAAGCCTGCCACGATACAAGCAAGTCTGGGGCGAGCTCGCCAAACGTGCGGCGGATCGCGGCGTGCGGATCGCATTCGAGAACTGCCCGATGGAAGGCAACTGGCAGACCGGCGACTGGAACATCGCGCACAATCCGGCGGCATGGGAGATGATGTTCAACGAACTGCCGGACGAGGCGATCGGGCTCGAATGGGAGCCGTGCCACCAACTCTATTACCTTATCGATCCCCTGCCGCAGCTGCGCACGTGGATCCCACG
>DATAPS010000069.1:0-7354 GCA_036265085.1 Acetobacteraceae bacterium
GACGAACGCGCACCGCCCAGGACATGTTGATATGCGCGATCACGCCGCCCGCGAGCTGGAATGTCGCATAGGCCGCGTCGTCGACGTCATTGGTGTAGGTCTTGCCATTCTCGTCGACACGCTTGGGGATGTGCGTCGCGCCGAGGCACGACACGCTCTCGACATCGCCGAACAGGTTGTCGAGCACGTATCGCCAGTGACAGACCATGTCGAGGATAATGCCGCCGCCCTCGGCTTTCTTGTAATTCCACGACGGCCGTTGCGCCGGCTGCCAGTCGCCCTCGAACACCCAGTAGCCGAACTCGCCGCGCACGCTGAGGATGCGGCCGAGAAAGCCGCTGTCGATCACCATCTTCAGCTTGCGGATGCCCGGCAGGAACAGCTTGTCCTGCACCACGCCGTGCTTGATCCCGGCGCGCTTCGCCCGCTTCGCGACATCGACGGCGTCGGCGAGCGTGTCCGCCGTCGGCTTCTCGCAATACACATGCTTGCCGGCGTCGATCGCACGCCGCAGCAGCCCCGCCCGCGCCTGCGTCGTCGCCGCATCGAAGAACAGCTCGTCATCCGGGTTGCGCAACGCCGCGTCGAGATCGGTCGTGTAGCGTCTCACGCCGTGCGCGGATGCGAGCGCCGCGAGCTTCGCCTCGTTGCGTCCGACGAGGATCGGATCGGGCATCAGCCGGTCGCCGTTCTGCAACGCGATCCCGCCGTCGGCGCGGATCGCCGCAATGCTGCGGATCAGATGCTGGTTCATCCCCATCCGCCCGGTCACGCCGTTCATGACGATCCCGACGCGCCGCTCGGCCATCCGCGTTTCCCCCGGCATTTAGTGCATCCGGCCGGTTACGATTGCGCCGCGCCGCTGTCAATCGCGGGTCAGACCGCGAACCAGAACCGGGTCACGTGAAAGAACAGGGGCGCCGCGAAGCACACGGAATCCACCCGGTCGAGGATGCCGCCATGCCCCTCGATCGTGCGGCCCCAATCCTTGACGCCGAGATCGCGCTTGATCGCCGAGAGCACCAGGCCGCCGAAGAATCCGGCGACCACAATCAGCAGGCTCATCGCAGCGGCCTGCCACGGCGCGAACGGCGTCATCGCGTGTAGCAGCATGCCGACCCCGACCGCGATCACGCCGCCCCCGACCAGGCCCTCGACGGTTTTCGAGGGGCTGACGGCGGGAGCGAGCTTGGTGCGGCCGAACAGCTTGCCGCAGACATATTGGAACACGTCGCTCAATTGCACGACGATCAGCAGATAGAGCAGCAGCAGCGCCGGTGGCCGGTCGCGGTCGGCGCTCGTGTTCAGGAGCAGAAGCGCCGGTGCGCAGCTGAGTGCATAGACGCACAGCCACAGACCCCATTGCACCTTCGCATTGCGCGCGAGGAAATCCGTCGTATCGCCGGCCAGAACCGAGATCGCCGGCAGGATCACGAACACGTAGACCGGGATCAGCACTGCGAAGAGGCCGTACCAGTTCACGCCGATCAACACGAACTGCAGCGGCACCACGACGAAGAACGAGAGGAACAGCGCGCGGTGATCGCCGCGGCGTGTCGGCGTCAGCGTCACGAACTCGCGCAACGCCATGAACGAGATCAGGGCGAACAGCACGACGGTCGCCGCCGGACCGAGCGCCATCGCGCCGCCGAGCAACACCACCATCACCCACCACGCCCGCACGCGCGCGTTGAGGTTGCGCACGGTCTCCACGCCGCCTGGGCTGCCCACGCGGCGCTGCAGGACGAAGCCGGCGAACGACGCGACGGCGAGCAACACGAAGATGCCGCCGATGACGCGCTGAAACACGGGATTTGCCAGCATCATGCCGGGCGCTCCGCGAGCGCCAGCACCGCGCCGCGGGCGCGGCCGAGAAACGCCCCGCGCGACTCATCGGGGTCGAGGCGGATCGGCGCGCCGAACCACGACGTGCAGATCAGCGGCACGATCAGCATCGTTCCTTTGGGCAGGATGCGATGCAGGTTCTCCAGATACACCGGCACGAGCTCGATATCGGGGAATTGCCGCGCGAGATTGAACAGCCCGCTGCGAAACGGCGCCACCGTGCCCTCGCCGCGTGTACCCTCGGGGAACAGCACCAGCGAGTGTCCGCGCGAGAGCAGATCGACCAGCGGCGCCAGCGGATCGCCCGGCCCCCGCCCCGAGCGGTCGAGCAACACCGCGTTGAGACAGACCGTCGCGATCAGCCGCCGTAGCTTCGTCGCCCCCCAATAGTCGAGCGCCGCGACCGGATGCGTCTCGCTGCGCAGCTCCGGCGGGAGTGCCGCGACGATGACGACCGTGTCGAGATGGCTCGTGTGGTTCGCGAAATAGATGCGCGGCCGCCGCTCCGGCGTGCATCCCTGCCAGTTTGCCTGCGCGCCCGCCAGCAGCCGCACCAGACCCAGCACGAGCCATCGCACGAGCGCGTTCATGCGGCGCCGAGGCGAGCCGCGATCCCGCGCGTGCGCGTGATGCAGGTGACCAGGCTGCCGGCTGCAATGACGATTGCGGTCGCGAGCAGCGCGTACCGCGTTCCGAACGCGATCGTCTCCACCGCCTGCACGACGAGACCGACGGTGAGCACCGCCATCCGCCGCTGCTTGGCCATCACGCCGCCGAAATCCTGCGCCTGCCGCAGCGCGCCGCCGAACACGCGCACATAGGCGGTCAGCGCCGCGAGCAGCGCGGCGAGCCACCCCAACCATGGCACCCCCGCCGCGTAGCCGATCGGAACCAAGAGCAGACTATCCGAGACGCGGTCCGGGAATTCGTTGTAGAGCGCGCCGACCGGCGACGATTTTCCGCCCTCGATCGCGACCATGCCGTCGAGCAGGTTGCAGATCAGCCGCAGCTGCACGCATAGCGCCGCAACGATCCAGCTCCACCAGGCGCCGTGCGGTAGGGCGCCCCCGCCGAGCGCCGCGAAGACGACCGACAGCACGGAGATCTGGTTGGGCGTCACCGACGACGCAGCGAGCCAAGCCGCGAGCGTGCGGGCCCAACCGGACGAGCGCGCGGCGATCGGGCGGCGTTCGAGGGGGCTCACATCCGGCGGATCGTTTGCCATCGCGTCCGGCCTGCATAGCAGATGCTACCCGGCGTTCGATACGCAAGAAGTGGCGACGCGCGCTTCGGAGGGCGGACTTGACGCCGCCTTTCACGCCGGCTGCATGGCCCCGGCTTCGCGCGACCGCAGCGGTGGAAAGACGAGCGCCAGCGCCACGGCAGCCAAGCCAACGACCGAAGACGCGATGTAAAGCCAAGTATAAGCGTGGAATGCGTCGAACACCAAACCGCCCTCGAGCGGCCCAAGCGCCATGCCCAGGCTTGACGCCATGGTTGCTGCACCGAACAGCGTGCCCATCATGCGCGGGCCGAAATACTCGCGCGCCAACACTGCGTATAGCGGCATCACGCCCCCGTAAGCCGTGCCGAGGACGACGGAAAGCGCGTAGAACTCGCCGAGCCGATCGATGAACACATAGGTGCCGATTGCGAGAGCTTGCACCAAAAGGCCAGTGACCAGCACGCGCTTGACGCCAAGCCGATCGGCGAGGACGCCGAGCAACAAGCGTCCGGCCAGTCCCGAAAAGCCCTCGACGCTGTAGATGCTGACGGCCGTCATCGGCGCTATGCCGCAATACATGGCGTAGCTCATCGTATGAAAGATCGGTCCCGAATGCGCGGCACAGCAGGCGAAGAAGGTCAGCGCCAGGACGATGAATTGGGGTGAGTGGAACGCCTCGCCCACCGACATCCGACTCTCGCCACCCTCGACCACCAGCCGGGGTTCCGCTGCCGTCGCCGCGGGACGCCGGCGCACGAGTAGCGCCGCGGGAATGACAAGCGCCCAGGCGACGATGCCGATCGTCGTCATCGCAACCCGCCAATCGTAGTTCGAGACGAGCCAGCGCGCGAAGGGCGAAACGGTCATCGGTGCGACGCCGAGCCCTGCGGAAACGAGGGAGACCGCGAGACCACGGTTGCGGTCGAACCAAGTCGTAACGGTCGCGATCAGCGGCGCAAAGAAGGCGCCGGCGGCAACACCCACCAAGACGCCGTAGGCGAGCTGAAACTCGAGCAGCGATGCGGCCCGGGCCGCGAGCACCTGACCAAGCCCGAGCAGCATCGCCCCGATAAGGACGACGACTCGCGGGCCGAAGCGGTCGCTCGCCGCTCCCCAACCGAAACCCGCGACCCCCATCGTCAGGAAATCGAGGGTCATCGCGCTCGATATGCCAGCGCGCGACCAGCCGGTCGCTGCCGACATCGGCTGCAAATACACGGCAAGCGAGAACATCGCGCCGACTGCGGCGCAGGTGATGAGCGCGCCCGCTGCAACGATTACCCAGCGATAGGGGAGGTTCATGTCCGCGCGCCTCCGATCGATCCGGCGGCCGCACTCGCCAAACTTGCGGTGCAGGCCTGCTGTTTGTCGAAAGCCTGACCGCAGCCGACCACGGGGCTGTCGCGTCGCTCGGCATTGAGGAACGGCGCCTGATCGTGGAACCTAGCTTCCATTGCGGTTTCGCTTCGCATCCAGCTCGCCGAGATAAATCTCCAGTCGATCGAAGCTCCCGCTCCAGAATCGGCGATAGTGGCCTAGCCAGTCGTCGGCCCGCTTCAGGGCCGTTGCGTCCAGCCTGCACGGCCGCCATTGAGCGTCCCGCCCGCGCGAAATCAGGCCGGCACCCTCCAAAACCTTCAAATGCCGCGAGATCGCGGGGAGGCTGATGGCAAAGGGCTCCGCGATCTCGTTCACCGTCGCTTCCCCATCCGCGAGCCGCGCGAGAATCGCGCGGCGCGTCGGATCCGCAAGCGCCGAGAACGTCGCAGAGAGTGGGTCGGCGAATGGCATTTAACGAATCGCGCAATTAACCGATCGGACAAATACCACGCATCGCCGACATGTCAAGCCCGGCAGGAGAGCGGGCGCGGCGAACTGTCAGGTCGGAATGACGAACTCTCCGTTCCGGCTAGGCCGCCTCTCCGCGCGCGCAGAAACACGACACGGCAACCGGCAGGTCGGCGCGCGCGGCTGCAAACTCCACGCGCTGGCGGATGAGTGCCGCCTCCGCGGTCTCGCCGCGCCGCTCCAGGCAGTCGAGCAGCCCGCGCAAGGCCCATACATTGTCCGGATGGATCTGTGCGCGCGGCAGCGCACCGCCCAGACCGAGATCCTCGCGGTACACAGCCTCGGCCTCCGCGGCGCGGCCCTGCTCCAGCAGCAGTGCGCCGAGTGCGTGGCGGACGGGCTGCATCCAGCCCCAAGGTTCGTCGTAAGGCAGGTCGTCCTCGAGCGTGATGGCGGCGCGGAGATAGGCGAAGGCCGCGTCGTGCGCACCGCGCCGATAGGCGATCTCGCCGGACATCATCTCGTCGGCGACGGCAAGCTGCTGCACGCACGGCACGTTGTGCATGTAGCGGGATTTCGGCACGCGTTTCGCGGCGTCGCGGAACAGCGCCTGCTGGATCTCCGCCGAACGCACATCGCCGAGTGCGGCGTGCGCCACGCCCTTGGCGTAATGGATCATCGCGACCGTGTTGCAGTAGAGGTCGGGATCGGCCGGCAGATCCTGCGCGATGATCTCGTGCCATTTGCCGAACCGAATCAATACGTGCTGCCGGACGGAGACGTAGCTCTCGAAGAAATCGGCCATGGGCGGCGACGGGATGCGCAGCATCTCCTCCGGCATGGTCTCGATCAGCTCGTCGGCAGCAGCAATCGCGGGGGCGTACTGCCCGAGGAACATCGCCCCGTAGGCGGCGAAGTGGTAGTTGTGAACGCGGTAGCCGGAATAGAAATTCATCGGCCCGGCACGGTCGTAGAATTCTCGGTCCGCGATGATCGCCTTCTGGTTCCAATGCATCGCGTCGCGGTAGTGGCCGCATTGTATGTCGATGTGCGTCGGCATGTGCACGAGGTGGCCCATGTCGGGGGTCAGCTCGCGCAGGCGGTCGCCGGTGACCAGCGCGACCTCGGGATTCGGCGACATCTCCATCAGGTGCACGTGCAGGTGCAGAAGGCCCGGATGGTCCATCGCGCCCGGCAGGTCCCGGAAGGCGGACTCGAGCACGTCACGCGCCTCGACCGTGCCGGCGCCCTCCATGGGCGCGCCGGTCCGCGGGTCCCACATCCGCCAGGGCGTGCGGTTCATGATCGCTTCGGCGAAGATGCTGCGGATATCGAGATCATCGGGATGCGCGCGGTGCGCGCGGCGCATCGCGTCGGCGAAGGCGTCGTTCCAAGGCCGCTGATCATCGATCGGGTCACGCTGCGGAAACCGGGCCGGCAGCGCCTCGATCAGCGCACGCTCCGGCGCGGTGACGCGATCGGACAGTGCGAGCGCCGCGCCGGTCGCGTCGTGGGAGCGGGCGAGCGCCGCGGCCTTCCCCGCGGGATCCTGCAGTTCCCAAGGGAAGTTGTAATTCGGACCGGCTGCATAGGCGACGCCCCATTGTGCCATCGCGCAGGTCGGATCGGCGGCGAGCGCCTTCTCGAAACAGGCGATCGCCTCCTCGTGGTGGTAGCCGAAGCACCAGTTGAGGCCGCGGTCGAACCAACGCTGGGCGTCCGCCGAAGCGGTGGTCACGGTCCGGGAATAGGCGCCGAGATCATAGGGGTATTCCATGTTGCCTCCAGTGCAGTCGGCCCGCCGGGCCGGACTGTTCCACCGGCAGCACTTTAGTCCAATCACTTTCGCTGTGTTGGCTGCCGAAAGGCGGCAGCGCGGACATCTTACGCGCCGTCCCCGCTCGGGGTCAGTTGTCCCAAGGCGCCGTGAACGCGTCCAGCACGGCGCGCGCGAACAGGGGCGGGTTCTGCAGCATCGCGAAATGCGAGACGCCCGGCAGGATCACCAGGCGCGCATCGGGAATCGCAGCGGCCATGTAGCGGTCGTGGCTTTGCTTGATGCCTTCGTCATAGCGCCCGTCTGCGATCACGATGGGCGTATGGATCATCTTGAGCTGCTGGTCGGTGATGTGCGGCTGGGTCGCCCACATCTCGCTGATCTGCTTGAGGAAGCTGTCGTATTGATCGGGGGTCGGCGACAGCGCCCGGTACTCGTCGCCGGCCCGCTTCTCGAAATCGGCGAATACGCCTTCCTTGTCGAAATCGGGGATCAGCCCAACCGGGTCCGTATTGGCGCCGAACGCGAACACCCGGTTCAGGCGGTCCGGGTAGTGGATGGCCATCACGATGCCGATAATGCCGCCATCGCTCCAGCCGACCAGATCAGCCTTCGGGATGTGCAGCGCATCCATCATTCCCACGACGTCCGACGCCATCAGCTCGTAGCTGTAAGGCTGCGCCGACCGCGTGCTGCGGCCGTGCCCGCGGCTATCCACC
>DATAPS010000070.1:0-1668 GCA_036265085.1 Acetobacteraceae bacterium
AGACGGAAGAGTCCAAGGAGGGCGTGCGCGCCTTCATGGGCAAGCGGAAGCCCGACTTCCACGCCTTCGTGAAGTGATCCCCGCCTGACCCATGGCCCCACGCCGTCTCGATCCGGACGACATCGCTGCGGTCCTCCCGGCGGAGGGTCGCGTCCTTGTTTCGAGTTGCTCGGCGGAATCGCTGATCCTTGGCGACGCAGTTCGTCGCGCCGGAACTGCTCTCGGCGCGATGACCTTCACCGGGATTTTCGTGCCGGGTCTGAACACCCGGAGCTGGCTTCCGAACCCCGCCTGCCGGGTCGAGACTTTCTTCATGACGCCGGAGTTGAAGGCGGCCGGCAAAGCGACAAAATTCCTGCCCTTCTGCTACGGCGACATTCTCGACTGGCTCAGAACGACCCCGATCGACGCCGCGCTTTTCATGGCGACCCCTCCCGACGGCGAGGGGCTGTGCAGCTTCGGCCCGGTGGTGGACTTCCTTGCCGAGCTTTGGCCCAAAATTCCGGTGCGGGTCGCTCACATTAATCCGCGGCTGCCGCAGGTTGCGGGACCGTCGGGCATCCCCTTCGAGGCGCTCACCGCCTTCGTCCAGGCCGACCAGGACCTCCTAGAGCAGCGGGACTCGCCTGACGATCCCGTGTCGCGTGGGATTGGCGAAGCAGTGGCGAGGTTCGCCTCCGACGGGGCCACGATCCAGATGGGGCTCGGCAAGATCCCGACCGCGGCCCTCCGCGCCCTCAAAGGCCATCGCAACCTGAGAGTCCATTCCGGCCTGATCCCCGAAGCCGTCGTCGACCTCGAGGATGCGGGCGCGCTTGCCCCGGGAGTCAGCGTCACGGGCGGCGTGGCGATCGGATCGCGCCGCCTTTACGATCGGGTCGCCGGCGGCGCCTACCGTTTCCATCCGGTTTCCTACACCCATTCGCCGAAAGTCCTCGCGGAGATAGAAAATTTCGTGACGCTCAATTCCGCAATGGAGGTCGATCTGTTCGGCCAGGCTTATGCGGAGCTCGGGCCCTCCGGCCTCGTATCCGGCGCCGGGGGCGCATCGGATTTTGCGCGCGGCGCCCGCGCGGCTGGCGGCTTGCGGATTGTCGCGCTCACCGCCTCCGCAAGCCGGGGAGCGATCAGCCGAATCGTCGCTCCCGACGAAGGCCGCGGTCCTGTATCGCTCGGCCGCATGGATACGGACGTCGTCGTCACCGAACATGGCGCGGCGGATTTGCGGGGACTGGATCACGACGAACGGGCGCGCGCGCTCATCGCCATCGCTCCGCCGGCGCATCGCGACCGCCTGGCCGCGCAATGGTCGGAGCTGACTGCGAACTTCTAAGCGCGAAAACAGAGGAACACTTCATGGCCCCACCGAAAGTTATCGTCAGCTGCGCGATCACTGGATCGATCCACACGCCTTCTATGTCGCCGCATCTGCCCGTGACAGCCGAGGAAATCGCCGAGAGCGCCCTCGGCGCGGCCGAAGCGGGCGCGGCGATCGTGCACTTGCACGCGCGCAATCCGGCGGACGGAAGACCGGACCAGAGCCCCGAAGCGTTCGAGCCCTTCCTGCGCAGCATCAAGCAGTCGTCGAATGTCGTGGTCAATATCACGACCGGCGGAGCGCCTTACATGACCGTCGAGGAGCGTGTCCGGCCGGCGGAGAGGTGGCGG
>DATAPS010000071.1:0-2142 GCA_036265085.1 Acetobacteraceae bacterium
TGATGGGCGGCCCAGATCTCGGGTTCGGCGGCCGTGGTTCGCCGGCGGGTGGCCAGCAGCACGCCCAGCTTCGCCACATGCTCGGTTTGCACGAACATTTTCGAGAACGCGGGATGAGCGCTGTCGGCAGCGGGCGCCGCGAGCACGAGTTCGGCATACGAGGTGACATCGATCTCCCGCACCCGGCTGCCGGTGTTGGTGATCGAGATGCGGCGCACTTCGGCGTCATCCTCGGGCGAGACGACGACCTCCAGGGTGGTGGTGATCGTGTCGTCGACGCGGATGAACTCCGCCCGATCTTCGGTGAAGGTCACCTCGTATCGATCGGGTTCGGCCCCGCTGGGTTGGTAGCCGGCGGACCAGACCACGCCGCTCTCGACGTCGCGCAAGAAGAGGTAGCTGCCGAAATCGTCGCGGGTCACATCTTCGCGCCATCGGGTGACCGCGAGGTTCCCCCAGCGGCTGTAGCCGGAACCTGCTGCGGTGAGCATCACCGCGTAGCGCCCGTTGGAGAGCAGGTGAACCTGCGGAATGGCGTCGTGCGGCGTGTGCAAGCGGCGCACCTCGGCGATTCGCGCATCGTCGATGCGCGCCGCCGTGGTCACTTCCTCTGCCCGAGGGTGCATCACGGACACGTCGCGCGGCGTCCTTTCCTGCAGCAAGAGTTCGGTCGCCTGCACCATGGGTTCGGCGTGAAAGCGGTCGCGCGGCCGGCCGTCGAACAATACGTTGGCAAGGGCCACCACGGTCATTCCCTGGTGATGCGCCATATAGGCTTTGACGATCGCGACCTTCGAGCCCTCGGGCACGCGGCTGCGCGTGTAGTCGAGCGCCTCGTAAAAACCATAGCGGCCGCGCGCACCGATCGCCTGGAGCCGCCCGAAATTCAACCGTGCCGCGCCCGGATCCACCATCGCCGCGAGCGCGGTCGCGTACGGGGCAATCACGGTATTTTGGCTCAACCCCCGTTTGAGCCCCAGGCCCGGCACGCCGAAGTTCGAGTATTGATAGGTGAGTTCCAGATCCCGCGCGTTATAGGCGGACTCCGACATTCCCCAGGGAATGCCGAGCTCGGCGCCATAGTCGATCTGCCGTGCAACGATCAGGCGATTGGTTTCATCGAGCAAACTGCCGGCCGGTGCGCGCAGCACCAGCGACGGCATCAGGTATTCGAACATCGATCCGGACCAGGAAATGAGCGCGGCGCCATGGCCGATCGGAGTCACCGAGCGGCCGAGCCGAAACCAGTGCGCCGCCGGCACGTCGTTCTTCGCGATCGCGACGAAGCTCGCGAGGCGCGCTTCGGAAGCGAGCAAGTCATAGCAGTTGGGGTCGAGCGTCCCCTCGGCCGCGCGGTAGCCGATCGACAACAGTCGGCGCTCCCGGTCGAGCAGAAAGCCGAACTCCATGGCCTCGGCCATCGATCGTGACGCCGACTCGATGGCTGCCAGGCGCCGCCGCAGGCTGCGCCGCTGTTCCTCCGTTTGTTCCGCGTCGCGCCGCCAGCTCATGATCGAGCGCTGCGCCGCCTCGGCCCAGAAGAGCATTTCCGCGCCCGAATCGTCGGCCAGCTCGCTGACCAGCGCGCGGGCGATGTCCACCATGGTTGCCGCATTCACGGCAAGCGCCGCGGGCTGACCGGCTCGCAGCGCCGACGAGAACGCGTTGAATGCATGGTCCAGATGATGCCTGGCGATCGATTGAGTGCGCTTGTCGTCCGGCAGCTGGTCCCAGGCTTCGCGCGCGAGTTCAAACGCATCTTCGATTCCGGCCAACGATTCGGACGTCGGCGGGGGATGATCGATCCACTCGCGGCTCGAGTTGGCCAGCGCCAACAGGTGGGCTGCGAGGTTGCCGCTGTCCACCGACGATACGTACCAGGGTTCCAGCGGCCGCAGATCCCGGGTGTCGTACCAATTGTAGAAGTGACCGCGAAAACGCTGCAGCAGCGCCATCGTCGCGAGCGTCGCCTCCAGGCGATCCACCGCCTCCAGGGTTCCCAGCCAGCCGAAGTCGCGGGCGCTGACCGACGCGAGCAGATAAAGACCGATGTTGGTGGGAGACGTGCGATGAGCGATCACCGGACGCGGCTCCTCCTGGAAGTTATCCGGCGGCAGCATGTGGTCGTCGGCCGTGACGAAG
>DATAPS010000072.1:0-5541 GCA_036265085.1 Acetobacteraceae bacterium
TCCACCCCAAGCGGCCTTCACCAGGCACCAACCGTCAGATTTCGACCACTAGGAAGCGCTGTTGCGCCAGCGAAAGCCCGTCGTGGTAGATGCCGGCGGTACCCGCCGCTCCATCCCCGACGCGATCGGATTGCGCGGCGCCGGCGGTAACGTTTCCGATCCGCTGCAGCAACGCCTGCGCCACAAGATGCGGGACCTAACGGGTGGCGACATGACGACGCCGATCGTCGCCCTTGCCTGGAACGCCGAGCGGCAGAATAGCCGCAACCTTGCCCTTCGCCTGGTCGCTCTGGGGTACACCAAGGTGTACTGGTACCGCGGCGGCCGAGAGGCGTGGGCGGTCGCCGGAAGGCCCGAGATTGAACTCACGATGCAGGACTGGTAGGTCGGGCGCCTCGCCCGATCTCAATCCGATCGAGAGTCAGGGTAAAAACCGTCTAGCGCGGCGCGCGCGGCTTCGGCGGCGGCGGCACCCAGGGGCGGTCGCCGCGCCAGTCGCGATCCGAAACGATGCGCGGGCCGCCCGGCGCGAGCCATACCGCATGAGCCCCGTCGCGCCAGACGCTGAAGCGGTCGACCCAGGGGATCCAGTCGGGGCACCGGAGACGGATCGGTTCGGGGGACACGAGCACGTCGGAGTCGCAATCCTCGCGCGCCGGCGCCCCGCGCAGGATCGTTGCGATCGGGCCGTTGTCCTTGCCGCGCAGGATGCATGCGTCCGGCACGCACGCGAGCGCGCCTCCGGCGGCATTGCCGGACTGCGGCAGCGCGGCCGCTTCCGGCACGGCCCAGAGCTGGAGCCACGCGTCGCGCGTAAACCGGCTGACGCCTGATCGCGCCAACTCGAACACCCCCGCGCGCGTGTGCACGGCGATCAGCCGCGCGTCGGCTGAGACGAGGATGTCGGGCGGAGTCGTGAATGCCGTCGCAGCGAGCCCGGCCACGATCGCGCCCAGGCCTGCCCAACGCAGCCGCGTCCGCCAGATGCCGAGCCATGCGATCCCGAGGCTCGTCACGAGCATCGCCCAGGGCGGTGGAGGCGGCGTCGCGAACACCGCGGCGGGGAAGGACGCCACATGTCGCCCGATCCAGAGGATCGCGTCGATCCCCCACCCCATCGGCAGGAGTGCCAGCCGTTCGAGATGCAGCGGCATCAGCAGCAGCGCGATCATCCCGGCCGGCATCACCCAGAACGCCGTCAGCGGCACCGCGAGCAGGTTCGCGAGCACGTAATAGATCTGCACGCGTCCGAAATGATAGGCCGCGTAGGGCGCAGAGAACGTGCCGGCGATGGCGCTCGTGATGGCGAGCGCCAGCACGTTCATGGCGATCCCGTACCGGCCTCCGCGACCGCGGATTCGGCTGAGCGGACCGCGCAGCAGCTCGTAGCCGGAGATCAGCGCGAGCACGGCGGAAAAGCTCATCTGGAAGCTGACGCCGAGCACCTCGTTCGGCGCCAGCAGCATGATCGCGACTGCCGCCAGTGCGAGTCCCCGCAGCGACAGCGCGCGCCGGCCGGCGAGCACGGCGAGGGCCACGAGGCAGGCCATCGCGAAGCTGCGCATGATCGGAACATGCGCGCCGGTCAGCAGCATGTAGAACCCGCCCGCCCCGAGCGCCGCGAGCACGGCGATCTGCTTGGTGGGCCAGCGCAGCGCGACATAGGGCCACGCGGCGAGCCCGACGCGCACCACCAGCATCACCCAACCCATGACGATGCCGATATGCAGCCCGGCGATGGCGAGCAGATGGGCGAGGCCGGAATCACGGAACGCCGCCTTGTCCGCCTCCGGGATCGCGCTGGTGAACCCGGTCAGCAGCGTCGTCGCGATGGCGCCTTCGGGACCGGAGAGCGCCGCACCGACCCGGGCGGCAATGCCGGACCGCAACGCCGCAATCCACAGCGCGGGGCCGGACGGCTCGGCGTGAACGACCACCTCCGCCGGCCCGAGCGCGAAGCCGTAGCCGCCCAGACCGGCGAAGAAGGCATCGCGCTGGAGATCCCACGCGCCGGGATAGGCCGGCGGCGCGGGCGGGCTCAGCATCGCACGCAGGCGCAGCGTGTCGCCGGGTCCGAACGCGGCGGGATCATTCGCCCGAAGGCGGATGCGCAGCCGGCGCGGCAGGGCGGGGGCGCCGTCCAGGCTGGGCGCGCCGATCGTCACGCGCTCGCCCTCCGGCAGCTTCTCGATCAGGTCCACACGCCCCACCACGATCGCGGCCCGCCGCGGCAGCTCGATGAGCGGAGCGGCCCGCCACGTCGCGAGCTGCGCCGACGCGATGCCGAGCCCCACCGCCGCGAGCAGGGCGGCAGCGGGGCGGACCGGCCGTGCCAGCAGCCCCAGCGCGAGACCGCCCGCGAGCAGCACCGCGCCGATCCACGGCGGCGGATCGCTGCGCGCCGCCATCGCGGCGAGCACCCCTGCCCCCATCGCGACCGGCAGCCAGAGCGCGAACCGCCCGCGTTCCGCCGCAGCCCACCGGCGCAAGGCATCCGCGAGCGGTCCGAGCCAGACCCCGGCCCATTGCGCCGCGGCCGCGACGGCCGCCGGCATGGCTCCTATCCCGCCCGTTGAAAAGCGGTGGGCCGCGCGCGTACTAAGCCGCCATGACCGTTCGTACCCGTTTCGCTCCGAGCCCAACCGGCACCCTGCACATCGGGGGCGCCCGCACGTCGCTGTTCAACTATCTCCTCGCCCGCCATCACGGCGGCCAATTCCTCATCCGCATCGAGGACACCGACAAGGCGCGGAGCAAGCCCGAGTTCACGGAATCCATCCTGGAGAACCTCGCCTGGCTCGGCATGACGCCCGACGAGCCGCCGATCTTCCAGTCGACGCGGAAGGCGCGGCACCGGGAAGTCGCGCTGCAGATGGTCGCGGCGGGCGCCGCGTACCTCGATTACACCACGCCCGAGGAGCTTGCGCAGATGCGCGCCGCCGCGGAAGCGGCGGGAAAGCCGTTCCGCTACGACGGAGGCTGGCGCGACCGCGACTCCGCCCACGCCCCGCCGGGGATCGCGCCCGCGATCCGACTGAAGGCGCCGCGCGAGGGCGAGACGGTGGTGCGTGACCTGGTGCAGGGCGAGGTCCGGGTCGCCAATGCCGAGCTCGACGACATGATCATCCTGCGCAGCGACGGCACGCCCACATACCAGCACGCCGTCGTCGTGGACGATCACGACATGGCAATCACCCACGTGATCCGCGGCGTCGACCATCTCACCAACACGTTCCGCCAGACACAGATCTATCGCGCGATGGGCTGGGACGTGCCCGACTACGCCCACGTGCCGCTGATCCATGGCGCGGACGGCGCGAAGCTCTCCAAGCGGCACGGCGCCATCTCGGCGCTGGAGTTCCGCGACAAGGGCTATCTGCCCGAGGCGCTGTGCAACTACCTGCTGCGGCTCGGCTGGGGGCACGGCGACAAGGAAATCGTCTCCCGCGAGGAGGCGGTCGATCTCTTCGACCTCGCCGATGTCGGTCGCTCGCCGAGCCGGATGGATTACGCGAAGCTGCTCGATCTCAACGGCTGGTACATTCGCCATACCGAGGACGACCGGCTGGTGGATGAGGTGCTGCCGCGCCTGCAGGCGGTCGACGCGGACGGCGCTCTCCGGGCGCGCCTTCGGGCGCTGATGCCGGGGCTCAAGGAGCGGGCGAAGACGCTGGCGGAATTGGCCGACGCGGCGGCGTTCCTGGGCCGGAGCGTGCCGTTGCCGATCGACGCGAAGGCCGCGGCGCTGCTGACCCCGGAAGCGCGCGGGATGCTGCAGGACGTCGCCGGCCGCCTCGCGGAGACGGATTTCTCCGCCCCTGCGCTCGACGCGGCCCTGCGCGGCTTCGCCGAGACGAACGGCCGCAAGCTCGGGCAAGTGGCGCAGCCGCTGCGCGCGGCGCTGACCGGCCGCACGACGAGCCCGCCGATTGATGCGACGCTGGCAGCACTCGGGCGCGCCGAAGCCCTCGCCCGCATCCGCGCGATCGCGGCGTAGCGCCGTCACAGCGGCCGCGGCGCAATCGGCCGCCAGCTCAGCAGCGGGCGCGCGACCCAGGCGGCAAGCGCGTGCGACAGCCGGATCGACGGCGCGTCGATCCATTGGGTCGCAATTTCCGCGACGGCGATCGCGGTTGCCAGAAAGACCGGCAGGATCAGCAGCGTCGCCGCGTTGTAGCCGAGCGCCGGCGCGAGCCCGAGCAGCAAGCCGGCGCCGAGCGCGCACAGTAGCGGCACGTGGCAGAGGTACAGCATGAACGAGATGCGCCCGAGATAGCGGCAAAGCGGCGTGCGCAACGCCGCACGCCACGGCGGAAAGGCGAGCGCCGCCACCGTCAATGCGACCGCGCCGCAGCGATGCGCGAGGAGAGCCGGGTTCCCCGTCACGTGCGCAAGCGCGAAGAAGAGCCGGGGGTAGGCGCCGTCCGCGCCGAGATCCAGGAGGTACGGCATGCCGCCGAGTGCGATCCCCGCCACGAGCACGCCGGCCCCTGCGGGCCATGCGATCCGCTCGAACCCGCCCAGCCGCCGGAACTCGAACACCGCGACGCCGCAGGGAAAGCCGAAATACGGCGTGCCCCAGGCCAGCCCCGCGACGCCGAGCGCGAATGCGATCCGCGGGACAGGCCCGGCGACAGCGCGCCCGGCCGTGCAGTACGCAGCGAAGATCGCGAGCGAGCCCCAGAACTCGGTCGGCATCGTCCAGAGCGCGGGATTGTAGAAGTCCCGCCCGCGCGCGAACAGATCGACGAAGGACTGCCACGCCATCCGCATCGGATCATTGATCTCGAACGCGGGCCAGAGATACATGCCCGCGAGCCAGTCGGACTTCGCCAGCGGCCCTGCCGCCGCTGCGGCGCGCATCAGCCCAGCCTCGATCAGCAGCCATGGCAGCAGCGACGTCGCGAAGATCGGCAGCGCGAGACGCAGCCAGCGCCGCAGCGCCAGCGCCGGGAACGATCCCGGCTGCGCGTGCACGCTGGCCGCCAGCACGAAGCCGCTCAGCGTGAAGAAGATCGCGACGCCCAGCTCCGGATTATAGAGCGCAATCAGCGGGGTTCCACCGATCCACACGCTCGCGTCGAAATGCGCGACCCGCGCGCCGCCGCCGAGCAGCGCCGGCTGGAACGCAAGGACGTAGTGGCTGAGCACCACCATCAACGCCGCCAACCCGCGCAGCCCGTCGAGTTCCGGACAGCGCGCGCCGACCGCACGATCGGAGATCCGCATCCGCGCTCACCTGGTTGTCACGTCTGCCGCTTGGGCACTCGACGCTATAGGGGCGCCGTTCCGCGGGATAGTCAGATCGGCGCAAATTCAGGACGGTCCGCGTCTTTGACGGTATCCGTACGGGCGCGGCATGCTCGGCATTAGACCAACGAACCGAGTCCCAGGGATAATGCCCCCGCCGCTCAACAGCGCCCGCCATCTCCTGCAGATCGAGGGCATGCATCCGCCGCAGATTGCGACGATGCTCGACGTCGCAGAGAGCTACGCGCTGCTCAACCGTTCGGGGAAGACGCAGCGCGACCTGCTGCGCGG
>DATAPS010000073.1:0-14110 GCA_036265085.1 Acetobacteraceae bacterium
CCCAACCAGCCAAAGAGGGCGGTTGCGGCCGCCGCAAGCACTAGTGCAATGCGCCTTGTCGGTGGTTTCCAGAATGTGCTCAAGCCCATATTCTGGTCCTTTCGGTCTGATCACTACTCAAGCTCGTTTCCCACGGTAGGAAATGGGAGGGCGGCCATGCTGCGTTCTCCCGGCGGTTGGTTCCCGTCTATCACGCGAATAGCCACCACATCCGTGACCCACGGCGCCGAGCGTACGACTACGGGAAAAAGGGGTGCCAGGGAAGCCGTTTTTCGATGCATTCCGCAGACTGCTGCCGAATCTGTCCGGACGCTGCCAAATCTCTCTATACTGGATCGGTCAAGCTACCACCCCCGGTTGTGGTGGGCGGTGGCCTCGGTGGAGCTGTCGCGACCGTCCTACCTTGGGTGTTAAAGCAGTTCTTCGGCATTGATATGCCGCCCAATGTAGTTGCCGCATTTGCATTTATCCTAATCGCGATCGGGGGGCGGATCGCCAAGAAATGATACGTAACTTTCGACATGGGAGCTTTGTGCATAAGTCTTGAATTCCGCACCACTCGGCATGTCCGATTTCCACCCGACCCAGCCATTTGCCGTCGCGCCCACGAACGACCGCTTTGGAGAAACGGTGCCGCTCGTCTGAACGGCAACAACGGGCGCAAAGCCGCCTTGGAAGGCTCGACCAACCTTCCGTTCCGGGAGACCTTCGAGAAGGCTCTTGGATTAGAGCCTGATGCCTTCAGGTCGGCTCTGGATGCGTCATCGCGAGCAGCGAAGCGACGACGCGATCCAGGGCACCGGCCGGCGCCGCGGCCCTGGATTGCTTCGTCCCGGTGGGCCCCGCAATGACGTATGATATTCGATCATAACGCACGGCCCCCCTACCGCGCCGCCCAGCTCATGCCGCGGCGCATGATCGTCGCCATCTGCGGGACGCCGAATTCGTGGGCCTTGTGGCCGAGCGAGCTGTAGAACACCCGGCCCGCGCCGTGCTTGCGCTTCCAGACCACCGGCATTTTCGCGCCGCCGATCCAGCTCGCGTGCTCGCCGCCGAACGTCGTCGTCGCGAGCACCTCGTTGTTCGGATCGACGTGCATGTAGTACTGCTCGGAGTGGTAGGGAAAATCGTCGATCCCCGCCATCACCGGATCGTCGCGCCGCGTCACGTTCACCGTATAGTCGATGACGTTGCCGGGATGCGCGACCCACTGGCCGCCGACCATGAACTGGTATTTCGGCTCGTTGCGGAAACTGTCGCCCATGCCGCCGTGAAAGCCGGCGAGGCCGACGCCGCTGCGGACCGCGGCATCGAGACTGTCCACCTCGTCCTTGCCGATGGTCGACATCGTAACGATCGGCACGATCACGTCGAACTGCTGCACGGCGGGATCGGCAAAGGCGGCCGTGCTGTCCTTGCTGGACACCTCGAACCCGTCCTCGGCGAGCATGCGCTCGATGACCTCGGCGCACTCCTTCGGCTCATGCCCGGCCCAACCGCCCCAGACGACCAGTGCTTTCTTCATGGCGTTGCTTCCTCCGCGTTCAGTCGAGGTCGCCCAGCATCGAGCGGGGCGGCAAGGGGGCGGGACGTTCGCACGTGCTCGCGATCGCGATCGAGCGTCCGGCATCGCTCGATTTCTGGAAGGCTTCCATCACTTCGAGCACGTGGAACGCAAGCGCGCCGCTGCAGCGATGCGGGCGGCCGGCGCGGATGGCGCGGGCGAGATCGGCGAGGCCGATGATGCGGAAATTGCCGTCCGCGTAGCCGTGCGACACCGGCACGTCGATCCACGGCTCGCGGCGCCGGGCGAGCGAGACGGTGCCGCCGAACCGGTTGGGGTCCGGCACGACGAGCGATCCTTCGGTGCCGTAGATCTCGATGTTGCCGTGGCGGTGCTGCCAGACATCGAAGCTGGTGACGATGCTGACGACCGCGCCGCTCGCGAAGGTGAGCAGGCCCGCGACATGGGTCGCGATCGCCACCTCGATCGTCTCGCCGCTGCGGGGCGCGCTCGACACGATGCGCTCCGCATAGGCTTTCGTCGCAGAGCCCATCACGGATTTCACCGGACCGAGCAGCTGGACGAGGTCGGTCAGGTAGTATGGACCCATGTCGAGCATCGGGCCGCCGCCGGGCGCGTAATAGAACGCGGGATCGGGATGCCAGTGCTCGTGGCCGTGGTTCATCATGAACGCGGCGCCGCTGACCGGCGTGCCGATCGCGCCGTCGTCGATCAGCTTGCGCGCGGTCTGGTGGCCGCCGCCGAGGAACGTATCCGGCGCGCAGCCGACGCGGAGATCGGCTTTGGCGGCCGCGTCGATGAGCTTGCGGCCCTCCGCGGTGGCAATGGCGAGCGGCTTCTCGCTGTGCACGTGCTTGCCGTGCGCGATCGCTTCGAGTCCGACGGGGACATGGGCCTGCGGGATCGTGAGATTGAGCACGATCTCGATCGCGGGGTCGGCGAGCAGGGCGTCCACGCTCACCGCCTTCAGGCCGAACTCCGAGGCGCGGGATTGCGCGCGGCTCTCGTCGAGGTCGGCGCAGGCGGCGATGCGCAGCTCGGGGAAGTGGGGCGCCGCGCGGAGATAGGCCGCGCTGATGTTGCCGCAGCCGATCAGGCCGATGTTCACCGGGGTCATGCGGGAGTTTTTCCGCCGCTGTCGCGCGTAGGTCAACGCGCGTAATCTGCGCGCCAGCTTCGAACGGCAGGCGGCGGATGCGCGCACGAGATATCGGCCTCCCACCCGGAGTCCTCCCGCCGGGGCCGCTGAACGCGATCACCGATATCGCCGGCGTCGCGGTCGGGCACGTCACGTTGTTCGAGGGCGCAGCGATCCGCACCGGCGTGACGGCGATCCTGCCGCATGGGGGCAACATCTTCCAGGAGAAGGTCCCCGCCGGGATCGCCGTCGGAAACGGCTACGGCAAGTTCGCCGGCGCCACGCAGATCATCGAACTGGGCGAGATCGAAACGCCGATCGTGCTGACCAACACGCTTTCGGTCGCCGAGGGCATTGCGGGGTGCGTCGAATGGACGCTCGCGCAGCCGGGGAACGAGCGCGTCACGTCGGTCAACGCCGTCGTGGGCGAGACGAACGACGGCTACCTCAACGACATCCGCGGCCGCCACGTGACGGTGGCTCACGTTCGGGAGGCGATCGAAAGGGCCATGTCGGGTCCGGTCGCGGAAGGCTGCGTCGGCGCGGGCACCGGAACCCAGGCGTTCGGGTGGAAGGGCGGGATCGGCACCAGCTCCCGGCTGGTCTCCGCCGGCGGCGGCCATTGGCGCGTGGGCGCGCTGGTGCAGACGAATTACGGTGGGCGGCTGTCGATCACGGACGCCACGCCGCCATCGCGCGGCGGCGGCGACGGGTCCGTGGTGATCGTGCTCGCGACCGATGCGCCGGTCTCCGACCGCAATCTCCGCCGCATCGCCCAGCGGGCGTTCGTCGGCATCGCGCGCACGGGGTCGTGGATGGCGAACGGCTCGGGCGACTACGCGGTCGCGTTCTCGACGGCGCCCGGCGTGCGGCGTGACCCGTCGCGGCGGCGGGCCATCGCGACGGCCGAAGGTGCGACGGCCGAAGGCGCGACCGCCGCAGACGCAACGGCCGAAGACGCAACGGCCGAAGATCTGGCGAACGACGTGATCTCACCGCTCTTTCAGGCGGCGGCCGAAGCGACGGAGGAAGCCGTCTACAACGCGATGCTCCAGGCGGTCCCCGTCACCGGCATCGATGGGCACTGCCTCGAGGCGCTGCCTCCGATGGCTATCCGTACTGTTCCGGATTGTGCCGGCGGGTCCGTTCGGCTTATGTTCCGTTCATGAGCGCATGGTACCTCCTCCTTCCGGCCTACCCACCCGACCCGGCCGGTCGGTTCGCATGGATCATGCGCGCGCTCCGCGAGGCGGTCGCCGCGCGGCATCGTTTCATCCCGCAGCCTCTGCTGTTCCTCATCCATGCCCGTCTCGGCGGCATCGCCCAACGCTTCGCGTCCATCGCCGCGAAGGTCCAGGCCGGCACGCTGCGCCCGCCGCGCGTGCGGCCGGCGCTGCGCCAGCCGTCGCCGCGTCAGCCGTCGCCGCGCAAGCCGTATGAGCGGCTGCCGCGTCGGTTCGCCTGGCTGTCGCCGCTGGTGCCGGGGGATGCGGTGGGCCTCGGCCTCAACCTGGTGCAATTGCTGGGCGAGCCGGGGATGCAGGCGCTGCTCAAGGCGGCGCCGCAGCTCACTCGGATCCTGCGCCCGCTGTGCCGGATGCTGGCGGCCGAGCCCACGCCGGATCTGCTCCCGCCGCTGCCGCCAAGGCCGCCGCGGCCCAAACGCGCCAAACCCCCACGAGCCGCCGCCGTGCCGCGGCTCCCCACTTTCCGCACGCGCGGCGGACAGCTCATGATGAAGCTGTCCGACAGCATCTCCGTGCCGGTCGCCGTTTCAAAAAATCGGGCCTGAACGCGCGGGCTTTCGTGCGTCCATGTCGTTGCGATATCGAAACACACGCAGCGATCCTTGAGCCGCCTGCTCCGCGGAGTTGCCGATCCCCCTTGATCCGGGTGAAGCTGACCCGCCGCCGACCGGCTCGCGACAAGCCGGCGGATCGAGACTCGGAGATGATCGATGATCGCCACGCGACGGGCACTCCTGGGCGCCGGGGCGGCGCTGCCGTTGCTTCGCAGGGCGGCGCGGGCGCAAGCCTCGTCGGGCATCCTCCGCTACGGCCTCTCCGCGTTTCCGCCGAACCTCCAGCCGTGGGTCGACGTCGGGGCCTCCGCGGGCACGGTGAAGATGCTGATCAACCGGCGGCTGCTCGCCTATGACGGCGACGGCAACCTCATCGGCGAGCTCGCAGCGTCGTGGACCCATGACGACGGCGACGGCGCCTGGGTGTTCCGGCTGCGCCCCGAAGCCGTGTTCCACAATGGCGAGAAGGTCACCGCCGACGACATCAAGTGGAACATCGAGCAGATCGCCGCCGAGCACTCCACCGCCTACATGCGGGCGCAGTTCCAGCAGGTCAGCAAGATCGACGCGCCGGACCCGCTGACCGTCCGCATCTTCACGAAAGCCCCGATCGCGACGCTGCCGTACTGGTTCGCCAACTACGACATGCCGATCATCTGGCGGAAATCCGCGCCCAACGACCCGATCGGCGCGGGGCCGTTCCGGCTGACGGCGCAGGAGCGCGGCACGTCGATCGAGATCGCGCCGGTCGAGAAATACTGGGTGGCCGGCTGGCCGAAACTGAAGGGCATCAGGTTCGTCGCCTATATCGACGAGAATCTGCGCATCGCCGCACTGCGCGCCGGCGATGTCGACATGATCGAATACGTGCCGTGGCAAGCGATGGCCTCCGTCGAAGCGGATCCGCGGCTGAAACTGGAAACGCAATACGGGCCGTTCATGGATGTGCTGTTCAACGGCACGCGCCCGCCCTTCTCCGATCCCCGCGTGCGCCAGGCCGTCGCACATGCGGTCAAGCGCGAGGATATCGTGCAGGCCGTGTTCTTCGGCCGCGGCAAGATCCTCGAAGGGGTGCCGATCGTCGAGGGCACGCCCTGGTACGACGCGAAGCTGGCGCATGGATGGAACTACGATCCGGCGCTCTCGAAGCAGCTGCTCGCGGCGGCCGGCTATCCCGGCGGCTTCCAGACGACGCTGCTCGCGACTGCGCAATATGGGATGCACAAGGATACCGCGGTGATCGTGCAGCAATATCTCGCGGCCATCGGCATTCAATGCACGCTCAATCTGCCCGACTGGCCGACGCGCGTGAGCCTCGGGACGCGCGGCCAGTACGACATCGCCATCCACGGCGTCGCCGCCGACAGCAATGATCCCGACGGCTTGTCGACGGTGATGGACACCTCGCTCGCGCCGACGCACGGACGCTCGTTCGGATTGCAGGCGCCGCGGACGGTGGCGTTGCTGGCGCAGGGGCGGTCCGAGTTCGATCAGGCCAAGCGCGTGGCGATCTACCGGCAGATGCAGCAAGCCGCGCTCGAGGAAGTTCCGCTCGTGGGCCTCGCGTGGCGCGCGCAGGGCTATGGCATGGACCGCCGCGTCGAGGGCTTCAGGAACCTGCCCGGCGGGCTGACCACCTCCTCGGGCGCCATGTTGGAGCGGACGTTCTTCGCGGCTTAGTGTCGCCGCCGACCGAAGGAGCCGCCGTATGCCGACCGACACGACGCCGAAAGTTCACATGGGGCTGATCACGGGCGGCGAGGCGCGCGAACTCTACCCGTCGGATCCGATCGTGCTGCTGCCGATGGGCAGCCAGGAGGACCAGGGTCCGCACGCGCCGATGGGAGACTACCTGCTCGCCGAGAAGATCGCGGAACTCGCCGCGCTCCGCGCGACCGAAGCGGGCACCCGCACCGTCGTCGCCCCGGTCCTCGCCTTCGGCGGCGCGGACTATTTCGGCGCGATGCCGGGCGGCATCGCACTGTCCGAGGCGACGCTGACCAGCGTGATCGCCGACATGCTGGACTCGCTCATCCGCCACAAGCTGACGCGGGTGATCGTCATCAACGGCCACGGCGGCAATGTCGGGCCGATCGCGAAGGTGACGCGGGACGTGTATCGCGCGCGGGGGATGCTGGTGCCGAGCCTCTATCTCTGGCGCATCGGCTACGGACTGCTGCCGCGCATCGTCGGCGACGAGAGGGCGCGCCTTGTGTCGGGGCACGGCGCCGATCCGCTGAGCAGCATCTGCCTGCATCTGTTTCCCGAGCGCGTGCGCAAGGATCTGGTGCCGGAGGCGAAGCCGCTGCTGCGCAGCAAGCAGCTCGACCTGCCGTATACGTCGCTGGGAAGCGCCAGCTTCGACGGCGCGGAGGTCGGGATGCCGACCGAGTACGACGAGGTCTACAATCAGGGCGTTGCGAAGGGCGATCCGCGCCTCAGCTCCGCCGAGACCGGCAAGGCGCTGACGGAGCAGCTCACCGACATCTGCGCGCGCTTCATCCGTCATTTCGCGTCGAAGATCACCGGCTGACACGGCGATGCGTGCGGTTGCGCTGATCGCAGCGCTCGGATTGATCACGATCATCGGCGGCGCTGTGGCGGCGTGGCATTCGGCGATCGCGCCGGTCACGCCGCCGACGCGACAGAGCTTCGCCGCCGACGAAGTCGCGCGCGGCGCGACGCTGGCGGCGATCGCCGATTGCGCGGTCTGTCACACCACCGAGGGCGGTCGCGCCTTCGCCGGCGGGCGCGGCGTGCCGACGCCGATCGGCACGATCTATGCGACCAACATCACGCCCGATCCGGACACCGGGATCGGGCGATGGTCGCAGGCGGCGTTCCGCCGCGCGATGCGCGAAGGCATCGCGCGCGACGGGTCGCATCTCTACCCCGCGCTGCCCTATCCGCATTTCACCCGCGCAACCGACGAGGATATCGATGCCGTCTACGCCTTCCTGATGACGCGGAATGCCGTGCATCAGGAAACGCCGCCGAACCGGCTCCCCTTCCCGCTCGACCGCCGCGTCCTGCTCGCCGGCTGGAACCTGCTCTACTTCCGCCCCAGCGTGTGGCAGCCCGATCCCGAGCACGATGCGCAGTGGAACCGTGGAGCGTATCTGGTGGAGGGTGTCGGGCATTGCGGCGCCTGCCACACCCCGCACAACGCGCTCGGCGCGGAAGAGACTCGCCGCACGCTGGCGGGCGGCTATGCGGAAGGCTGGTACGCGCCCGCGCTGCAGCGCGACTCGCCCGCCGCGCTGCCCTGGACCGACGGCGCGCTCGCCGCCTACCTGCGCACCGGCTACGCGCCGCAGCACGGGGCGGCGGCCGGACCGATGACGGCGGTGACCGAGACGCTCGCGACCGTGCCGGACGAGGATGTGCAGGCCATCGCGGTCTACATCGCCGCGCAGATGCCCAAGCGAGCGGCGGCGGCGGCCGGATCGCCGCCGCGATCGGGCGGCGATCCGGCGGCGGCGATGATCTTCGCGGGCGCCTGCGGCAGCTGCCACGGCGACGACGCGCAGATGATGCGCCGCGGCGAGCCGTCGCTCTCGCTCGGCAGCGCGGTCAACGCGCCGACCCCGCGCGCCGTCATTCAGGTGATCCTGCACGGCGTTCCGGCGCGCGAAGCGACCGCGGCGCCCTATATGCCGGGCTTCGAGGGCATGCTGACCGACGCGCAGATCACCGCGCTGACGAACTACGTCCGCACCCGCTTCAGCGGGAAAGCGGACTGGAGCGACGTGGGTGCGGAGGTCGCGAAATCTCGCAGCGGAGGAGGCGCGTGATGGCAGTGCTCAACGTCAACGGGCGCGACCGCGACGTGCAGGCCGATCTCGACACGCCGCTGCTCTATGTGCTGCGCAACGACCTGGCGCTCAACGGCGCGAAGTTCGGCTGCGGGCTCGGACAATGCGGCGCATGCACGGTGATCGTGGACGGCGCGGCGGTGTTCTCGTGCCTGACGCCGATCGCGGCGCTCGCAGGCCGCCGGATCCGCACGGTCGAGGGTCTCGGCACCGAGCAGGCGCCCGGCACGGTGCAGAAGGCGTTCATCGACGAACAGGCCGCCCAGTGCGGCTACTGCATCGCCGGCATGGTGATGCGCGCGCAAGCCTTGCTGGAGAAGAACCCGCATCCCGCGGAACAGGAGATCCGCGGCCACATGGCCCTGAATCTCTGCCGCTGCGGCACGCATATGCGCATCCTCGCCGCGGTGCGCCGGGCCGCCGCGGCGATGGGCACGGCCGAGAACGGAGCGAAGGGATGAACGCCGCGCTCACCCGCCGCGACCTGCTCGCCGCCGGCGGCGGGCTCGTCGTCTCGTTCGCGCTTGGGGGGTCGCCGGCGCGCGCCGACGACGAGGCGGCTCCCGCGCCGCGGCTGCCGGGCAGCCTGAAGGATACGCCGCTGCTCGATGCGTGGATCCGGGTCGCACCGGATGGCCGGATCACCGTGCTCACCGGCAAGGCCGAACTCGGGCAGGGATTGCGGACCGCGCTGCTGCAACTTGCGGCCGAACAGCTCGCCGTCGCGCCGGCCGCGATCGAGCTCGTCACCGCCGATACCGGGCTCACGCCGAACGAGGGCTTCACCGCCGGCAGCCACTCGATGCAGGACAGCGGCACCGCGATCTTCAACGCGGCGGCGCAGGTGCGCGCGCTGCTCGTCGGTGCGGCTGCGAGCGACTGGAATGTCGCGTCGGAGACGCTGAGCGTCGCCGACGGCATGGTCCGCGCGGCGGACGGGCGCAGCACGGGCTACGGGCCGCTCGCCGCGAAGCTGTCGCTGCACGTGCAGGCGCAGCCGTCGAGCTCGCTCGACGATCCGGCGTCGTATCGGGTGGTCGGCAAGAACCTGCCGCGCGTCGACATCCCCGCGAAGGTCACCGGCGGTGCGGCCTACGTTCAGGATGTGCGCTTGCCGGGGATGCTGCACGCGCGGGTGGTACGCCAGCCGAGCGCAGGCGCGGTGCTGCGCGAGGTCGACACCGCACCGATCGAGCGGATGCCGAGCGTCGTGAAGGTGCTGCGCGACGGCAGCTATCTCGCGGTGGTGGCGGAGCAGGAATGGCCCGCCGTGAAAGCGATGCGTGCGCTCGCCGCGGCGGCGCGGTGGGACGAAACGGCGGCGCTGCCCGACGAAGCCAAGATCACCCAGACGATCCGTGCGCTGCCCGCCCGCGACATCTCCGTGCTCGCCTGGGCCGGCGCGGCGGCGCCCGCGGCGAAGCGCCTCGGCGCACGCTACACGCGCCCCTACATGATGCACGGCGCGATCGGCCCGTCCTGCGCGGTCGCGCGGCTCGGCGACGACGGCGTGATGACCGTCTGGACGCATACGCAGGGCGTCTTTCCGCTGCGCGCGGCTCTCGCCGATCTCCTGCGCATGCCGCAGGAGAAGGTCCGCTGCATCCAAACGCCGGGGTCGGGCTGCTACGGCCATAATGGCGCCGACGACGTGGCCGGCGACGCCGCCCTGATCGCGCGCGCCCTGCCGGGCCGTCCCATCCGCGTGCAGTGGATGCGCGAGGACGAGCATCTCAACGAACCGTATGGCTCGGCGATGCTCGCCGAAGTGTCCGGCGCGGTCGATGCCGGCGGCAACATCGTCGACTGGGACTATGCCGTCTGGAGCAACACGCATAACCGCCGCCCGGCCGTCGGCGGGCTGATGCTGCAGAACGCGGCGCTGCCCGACAACCTGCCGGTGCCGCCGGCCGCCCCGATCCCGATGCCGGAGGGGGGCGGCGATCGGAACAGCAATCCGATCTACACCTTCCCGAACGCCCGCGTCGTCTACCATTTCATCCCCGACATGCCGCTGCGCGTCTCGGCGCTGCGCTCGCTCGGCGCGTATCTCAACGTGTTCGCGATCGAGAGCTTCATGGACGAACTCGCGGAGGCGGCCGGCGCCGATCCGGTGGCGTTCCGGTTGCGACATCTGCAGGACGTGCGCGCGAAGGCGGTGATCCGGACGGCGGCCGAGCGGTTCGGCTGGTCGATCCGGCCGCCGCGCGCCGATGGCGAGGGGCGCGGCTTCGCCTTCGCACGCTACAAGAACCTCGGCGCCTATTGCGCGCTCGCGCTCGCGCTGCGCGTCGACCATGAGAGCGGGCGCGTGCGGATCGGCCGCGTCGTCGCTGCCGTGGACAGCGGGCAGCCGATCAGCCCCGACGGCATCCGCAACCAGATCGAGGGCGCGATCGTGCAGTCCGCAAGTTGGACGCTGTACGAGTCGGTGCGTTTCGACCGGCAGCACGTCACCAGCAGCGATTGGAGCGGCTATCCGATCATGCGCTTCCCGGCGGCGCCGGAGTCGATCGAGGTGCATGTGATCGACCGCCCGGGGCTGCCGTTCCTCGGCACCGGCGAGGCCGGACAGGGCCCGACGGCGGCGGCCATCGCGAACGCGATCAAGGACGCGACCGGACAGCGGCTGCGCGATCTCCCGTTCCGTCCGGCAACGGTGAAGGCGGCGATCGGGGTATAAGTCTCGGGCAGGAGGATGCGATGAACGTTCCGATCACGCGCGCCACCGACGGCCTGTTCCGGCGCGCCTTCAGCATAGCCGACGTGGAGGCGATGGAGGCGGCCGGCATCATCGGCCCGGACGAAAACTACGAGTTGATCGAAGGCGAGATCGTCCCGATGCAGGCCAAAAATCATCCGCATGAGCGGGTGAAATCGGCGATCATCTTCGAGCTCGCGGCCGCGCTACGGGGCGGCCCGCTCTGGCTGGGCGTCGAGACGAGTCTCCGCCTCTCCGACAACACGCTTCTGGAGCCTGATCTATCGGTTTACGACAAGGCCCTTCGACTTGAGGCGGTGCGCGGCCCCGACATCATGCTCGCGATCGAGGTGGCTGACAGCACGCTGCAAGTCGACAAAGGGCTGAAGGCTCGCCTGTACGCAGGGTTCGGCGTGCGCGAGTTGTGGGTCGTCAACGCCAACGATCTCGTGACGACCATCCACCGCGGCCCGCGACAGGGCGCGTGGGCGTCGGTGACCGATCACCCCGGGACCGAACGGATCGCACCGGCAACCTTCGACGGCTTTGCGATCACGCTCGCGGATCTCGTCTGATGCCGCGCGCTGAATGAGCGCATACACGCTCCGCCGCATTGCGGCGCTGTTCGCGCTGGCATTCGGCATCAGTGTGCTCGTGTTCCTCATCATTCGCCTGATCCCCGGCGACCCCGCGATCGTCATGCTCGGCGGCAATGCGGGTGATCCCAGCCTGGTCGCGCGCATCCACGCGCAGCTCGGCTTGGATCTGCCGATGCCGGTGCAATACGCGCGCTGGCTCGGCGGGGTGCTCGCGGGGAATTTCGGCTATTCCTTCAGCTATCAGCAAACGGTCGTCTCCCTGCTGCGACTGAATTTCGTCCCGACCTTGCAGCTCACCTTCGCCGGACTCGCCTTCTCGCTGATCGTCGGCGGCATCATCGGGATCGTTGCCGCACTGCAGCGCAATCGCGGGATCGACACCGCCTCGATGGCGATCGCGCTCGCCTTCGTCTCCGTGCCGAGCTTCTGGCTCGGCCTGCTGCTGATCCTGGTGTTCGCGGTCGAGCTGCCGTGGTTCGACGTGGTCGGCGGCACCTCGCTCAAGGGATTGGTGCTGCCTGCCCTCGCGCTCGGATTGGGCAGCGCCGGGTTCAACGCGCGCTTCATCCGCTCGAGCGTGTTGCAGGCGCAGACGCTCCAGCATGTCGTCACCGCGCGCGCGAAGGGCCTGACCGGTGCGCGCGTATTCCTCCGCCACGTCCTGCGCAATGCGATCCTGCCGGTGCTGACGATCGCGGGATTGCAGCTCGGGCAGCTCCTGTCGGGCACCGTTGTCATCGAGACCGTGTTCTCGCGGCCCGGGATCGGCCGGCTGCTCGTGCAGTCGATCCTGGCCAAGGACTACCCGACCGTGCAGGCGCTCGTGCTCATCATCGCCTTTCTCTACGCGCTGACGAATTTCGCGGTCGATCTGCTCTATCCCGTGCTCGACCCGCGCATCGCTGCCCGCTAGCCATGTCGGGCGAAGCACAGCTCCCGTTGGCCTCGCTTCGCGCAAGTGCGCGGGGTGCGCCGCCGGTCCACTGGCTGCCGCGCGCGTTGCGGCACCGGAGCCTCGCGGCGGGCCTCGTTCTCTGCATCGCGATCCTGGCCCTGGTGATCGCCGCGCCGTTGCTGGCCTCGGCCGATCCGAACGCCCAGGACCCCATGCAGAGCTTCGCGGCGCCTTCGGCCGCGCATCCGATGGGTGCCGATGCGTTCGGCCGCGACATATTCGCCCGCGTGCTCTACGGCGGACGAACCACGATCCTCGCCTGCGCCGGGGTCGTATTGCTGGGCGGTTTCGTCGGCACGATCATCGGCCTCGTCGCGGGCTACGCCGCCGGTGCGACCGGGTTCGTGCTGATGCGGTTGGTGGACCTGCTGCTCGCGTTCCCCGGCATCCTGCTGGCGCTCGTGGTCTGCACGATCCTCGGACCGGGTCTCGTGAACGGCGTGTTCGCGATCGCCGTCGTGCTTGTCCCGATCTATGCGCGCCTTGTCGAGGGGGCGACGCGCGAGGTGCGGCACATGCCGTATGTCGATGCCGCGCTCACCCTCGGCGCCAGCGTCCCGCGCATCATCGCGCAGCACGTGCTGCCGAACGTCGCGCCGGGGATCATCGTGCTGACGACGACATGGCTCGGCATCGCCGCCCTCTGGATCGCCGCCCTCGGCTTCCTCGGCCTCGGCGTCCAGCCGCCCGCGCCGGAATGGGGCGCGATCCTCAACGACGGCGCGAACTACATCACCGTCGCGTGGTGGATCACCGTCTTCCCCGGCCTGTTCCTCTCCCTGTTCGTCATCGGCGTGAACCTCGTGGGCGACGGCTTGCGCGACGAGCTCGACCCCACGCTTTCCGCCCGCTAGCGCCCGCCCGCCGTCTGTGGAAGGCTCGCCGCCAATGAAACGGAGCGACGCGCCATGAACCTGTTCCGCACCAGCCTCCTCGCGCTCACCGCCCTTTCGCTCGTCGCCCCGGCCGCCCGCGCCGCCGTCGACCGCGATGCGAAGCTGACGGTCGGCTGGGCGGAACCGATCGACGTGCTCAACCCCGCGCTGACCAGCGCACGCGATGTCGGGCCGCTGCTGATCAACATGTTCGATACGCTGGTGTGGCTGACGCCGGAGCTGAAGGCGACGCCGGCGCTCGCGAAGTCGTGGACGCTGTCGCCCGACGGCAAGACCTACACGTTCACGCTGCGCGACGACGTGACGTTCCAGAACGGCGACAAGTTCAGCGCCGATGACGTCGTCTTCACGTTCAACTACGTGGTGTCTCCCGACTCGAAAGTGGTCACGCGGCAGAACGTCGACTGGATCAAGGGCGCCGAGAAGGTCGGCGACTATCAGGTGCGCATTCTGCTGAAAGCGCCGTTTCCGGCCGCGCTGGAGTATTTGTCCGGCCCGACGCCGATTTATCCCGCCGCGTACTTCAAGAAGACCGGGCTCGAAGGGTTCAGCAAGGCGCCGATCGGCACCGGCCCTTACAAGATCACCTCTGTCACGCCGGGTGTCGGCGTGACGATGGTCAAGAACACCGGCTACTTCAAGGACAGTCCGCTCGGCACGCCGAAGATCGGCACGATCAA
>DATAPS010000074.1:0-4834 GCA_036265085.1 Acetobacteraceae bacterium
TCTACCGCATCGAGGTGCATCAGGGCGGCGCGCTCGCCGACGCAACGTTCAAGTGGTCGCGCGACAACGGCTCGGTGCTCACGCGCATCGTGCACGTCAGCGGCGCGGTGCTCACCGTCGACAGCCTCGGCCCCGACGCCAATCTCGGCTTCGCGCCGCTGCAATGGGTGGAGGTCTCCGACGACAGCGACGAGTTCGGGCAGATCCCGGCGCAGCCGGGCCAGCTGCGTCAGATCAAGTTCGTCGATTTCGAGCACAACCGGATCACCCTCACGCAGCCCGCGCCCTCCGTCGACACGACGAACGGCCACGCCAAGCTGCGTCGCTGGGACCACACCGACGCGAGTGCCACCGATGCGGGCGTCGCGATGGCGCCGGGCCCCTGGCACGCGCTGGAGAGCGGCATTCGCGTGCAGTTCTCCGACGCGCGCCCGTTCGTCGCCGGCGACTACTGGCTGGTGCCCGCGCGCACCGCGACCGGCGCGCTGGAATGGCCGCCCTGCGGCAGCGACGGCGCGGAGTTCCAACCGGCGCGCAACACGCGCATCCATCGCGCGCCGCTCGCCTGCATCCATTTCGACCCGAAGCTCGGCGGCTTGGTGCCGGAGGATTGCCGCGACTCCTTCTCCCCGCTCACCGAGCTGACGCCGCCGGCCGCGCCGGCGGCGCTGCATGTCACCGAGCTCGATTGGCCGAACGACGACATCGTTACGCTCGACCAGATCCTGTTCAACGGCCTCACGGTGAAGCTGGATGGCCCGCCCGCCACCGGCATCGACGCGGGTAATTTCATCGTCATCCTCGAGGTGCCGTTCGCGACCCAGTTCCAGTCGCGGCTGGCGGGCGCGGCGGCCTTCCAGCGGGTCGGCGGGCTGCGCGGGGAGCTGATCCTGGACGGCGCGGTCGCGATCAAGGAGAGCACGATCGTCTGGACGCTGCCGGCCGATCTCGTGGGCTATCTCTACGAGCTCTCGGAGTCGCTCGATCCGCTGGCCGACGAGCAGCTGTTCATCCGGGTCCGGGTGAGCCTCAAGGGCCGCTCGATCCGCGGCACCGCCGCCCAGGCGGCGCTGTTCCTCGACGGGCAGTGCTTCGCCCAGGCGGGCACGCGGCGGGACGGCCAGACGCCGCGGAACGACTTAATGCTGCCGTCCGGCGAAGCCGCGAAGGCGAGCGACTTCGAGAGCTGGTTCTATCTCGCGCCGATCCCGCGCGTCGCGGCGCTCGCCGTCACACCGGCCGCGGTCGCCTGGGTGCAGGTGCCCGGCACCACGCAGCTCAAGCTCGTCGACAACACGTCGGGCAAGGCGGATCCGGCCCAGCCCGCGGTGACGCCCGTGCTCAGCCTAGCGATGAACTACGACGCGGTGGTTGACACAACGGTGGCACTCTCGGTCGCCGGCGGCACGCTGGGGATCGTCGGCCTGCCGACGAGCGTGACGGTGCCGCGCGGCGCGAAGTCGCCGACCCAGCAGACGATCAACGTCGGTGTCGGCAATCCGGGCGCGGTCACGCAGAACTTCACCGTCACGGCGACGGTCACGCTGGCTGGCGGGTTCCCGTTCGGCACGAACACGAGCTTCGCCGTAACCGGCATCGCCCGGCAGGGCGGCATCTTCACCGGCGGCGGCAGCTTCAATCCCAACCTGCTGAGCGACGTGCTTCGCATCCGGCCCGAACTCGGCGCCGCCGACCCGGCCGGCGGCCACGGCTGAGGCTTCGGGCATGAAGGCCGTGTGGTCGTTCTGGTCGGCGCCGTACGTTGCGCACTACCGCCACACCTGGGCGCGCCCGCTCGATCATCTGCTGTCCTGGGTGCTCTCGGTGCAGACCGCCACGCGCCACTACCCGGACGCGCTGCTCGTCACTGACAGCCCGGGGCGCGCCCTGCTCGTGGACCGCCTCGGCCTGCCGTTCACCTCCGTCTCGACGGAGCTCGACCGGTTCGCCGGCCGGGATACAAGCTGGTGGATGCTCGGCAAGCTGTTCGCCTACAGCCTGCAGACCGAAGCGTTCGTCCACATCGACAGCGACGTGTTCCTCTGGAAGCAGCTGCCCGCCTACCTGACGGCTGCGCCGGTGCTGACGCAGAACCCCGAGTATCACCAGAAGGCGCAGTACGGCATCGACGAGATCGACGCGATGCTGCGCGCGGGCGACGGCAGGCTACCGGCCGAATGGGAGTGGGCATGCTCGCTCGACCCCGTCGTGCGCGTGGAGAATTGCGGCATCGTTGGCGGCCAGGACCCCGGGTTCCTGCGTCATTACGCACTGGCGGCGCTCGCGCTTATCGAAGGCGAGCCCAACCAAGCGGCGTTGCGGAGCCTGCCGGTTGGCTTCTGGCACAATTGCGCGGTCGAGCAGTTCCTGCTGGCGGCGTGCATCGGCTTTCACGCCGGATGGCCCGACTCGCCCCATCGCGGGGTGCGGGTCGCGCATTTGTTTCCCTCTTGGACCGAGGCGAACGACGCCAACTACGCCGCCCGCGTCGGCTACACGCATCTGATGGGCGGCAAACGCATCCCCGCGGCCGGTGAGCGCCTGGCGGTGCGCGTGCGCCGCGACTGGCCCGATTTCTACCGGCGCTGCGAGCGACTGGCCGACGTGCTGCCGGCGTGAGCGAACAGACGCCGACCTTCGAGCTGAGCATGCCCGGACCTGGGGATCCGATCCACTTCGCCTTCAGCAGCGGCGGCGAGCGCGACCATATCGCCGTCCTGGTCCGGGCGGAGGGCTTGGCGAGCTATGAGGCGCCCACCCCGGCGATCTTCGCCGGACTGGTTTCCGAGATGCCGGATGTCGTCCTCGATATCGGGGCGAACACCGGCATTTTCACACTGCTCGCGGCCGCCGCAAGCCCCGGCGTGCGCGTATGCGCCTTCGAGCCGTTGGAGACGGCGCGAGCGTTGCTGCACGCGAACATCGCGTGCAATCCCGGGGTGGAGAGCCGGATTGCCGTCGAGCCGATCGCGTTGTCGCGCCGGCGAGCCGTCGTGCCGTTCTTCGAGACGATCAACGACCATGGTCTGGTCTCGACCAGTTCATCGCTTGAGCTCGACGACGCGACGCAGGTGGGTGCCTATCTGCGACATGAGATCACCACGGAAACACTGGACGATTGGGCGGGCACCTTCGGTCAAGCGCCGATCCGCCTCATGAAGATCGACGTGGAAGGACACGAGCACGCGGTGATCGAAGGCGGCCGCCGCACGATCGGCCGGTACCGGCCGCTCGTCATCGTGGAGATACTCGGGTCGGCGGACTTCGCTGCGCTGAACTGGATGCTGGAAGAGAACGAGTATCGCGATCTTGCGCTATCCCCGATCGCCCTGCGCCAGTGCCCGGCACTCCGCTTTCACCCGGACGCCTGGAACCACCTGCTCTGTCCGGTCGAGAAGCTCGGCCTCGTCGTGGCGCTCTGCCGGCGTCTCGAGCTCCGACTCGAGGCCGCCTGATCTGGCCGAATTCGCCTCGCGTTAGAACGGGCCGGGCCAACGCGCAGACGAGTGAGGATGCCAAGGCATTGTTCGTATTCAACAAATACCTGACGGAGCAGGGCGTTCCGCTGAAATAACCTCGGCCCTGCGCACTTCTGCTGGAGTCACATGCTCTCGCGCCACCAAACGACTGGCGTCCGCGTACCATGGGCGTATGCCATGCTGACCCATTCGCCGTCGAGACGCGCATCCCACTGACGGGCTTTGGTGTCCCACTTCGCCGTGTTCTCTGTCCCGTCCGGGAATTGCACCTTGATGACGGAGCCTTCTTTCGGGGCAGTGCTCCAGATGTCGGTATCGATCATGGTTTCCTCTTTCCGATCTATATCCGTCACGATCTGTGACCGGCACGCTAGAGCGTTCCCTCGCTGACTGGAATCGCGAAAGCGGGTCTTCCGACACGGGCGGAGGACGTGATTCGTAGGTCTCCGGTTGGAATATCCGGAGGGACTGATGCTTTGGCGGCGTGGGAAGGCCTATTCGCAAGATCTTCGGATGCGCGTGCTCGCGGAAGCGGACGACGGGGCGCGTGTCGGGGAAATCGCGACGGCGCTGCGCGTCAGCGTGTATGTGTCGGAGGTGTTGAGCCGGCGCAACACGACGGGGGAGACGGCGGCGCGGCCGCAGCGGTGCCAGCTGACGCCGAAGCTGGCTGACCTGCACGATTCGATCCGGGCCGAGGTTGCCGCGCGACCGGACGCGACCTGTGCCGACCTGCGCCGGTGGCTGCTGGAAACGCACAGGGTCTCCGCGAGCGAAGGCCTGATGCACAAAACGCTGGCCCGGCTCGGGCTGACGTTCAAAAAAAGTCGCTCCGCGCGGCCGAGCAGGATCGCCCCGACATTGCCGCGGCCCGCGCTGACTGGCGCGAGCAGCAACCCGGGCTGCGCGATCTCGGCGTGACGCCGCACGTGGCGATCAACAACGCCCCGACGAAAACCGGCAAGCGGCGGCGCAGCGCGATCGACCGTCGCACGACGCGTCATGCGGGCTACGGCATGTCGCAGGCGCGGCGCGCCAAGATCGGGTGCATTTTCGGCTGGGGCAAGCAGCACGGGACGATGCGCCGCACCAAGCGTCGTGGGCTCGCTCAGGTCGCCTCGGACTTCCTGCTCAATCTGATCGGCTACAATCTGATTCGAATTCCGAAACTGCTGAGCGCGTGAGAGAGGAAGTGTGTCCAGTGCAGGGGATTTGGCCGATCACGTCCCACCGGGAGGTCGCAGGTAGGACGAAAACTGTTAGATTGGGTTCCGCCTCTCGGCCGTGAACACGGCACGCGCAGGTTTTCGCGCATGATGGCCCCCCTCTCCGCGCGATGCGCGAAAAGGGTGCCA
>DATAPS010000075.1:0-8362 GCA_036265085.1 Acetobacteraceae bacterium
ACAGAGCTCCTCGTTTGCGGAGCCATCTCAAGGGATTGGCGGAAGAGATCCTCCGCCGCCAGGGATGCCGGTGCTCGCCTTGAACGCGCGACGGCTCGCGGCTCGTCGCCAGGATATCGACCCCCCGGAGTACCGCGCAGGGGTTCTTGCTTGTAATGGCCTGTAATCCCCGGGGGCGCGACGTTGCAGCTCCGCAGGCAGCGTTCGCGGCTCGAATGGCGCCCAGCGAGAACGCGACCGGAAACCCGGCGCGATCGAGCGTGTTGAGCGAGAAGCCGCCGCGGCGTCCAGCTGATCAGGCGGCCAAATCCAGTCAGGGAAGAAAAGGCCATGTCTGAAGTCAAGGATCCCGCAGATACCCGCGGCCGTCTGATTGCGGCCAGCAAGGTCAACGGCACCTCCGTCTACAACGGGGCCGGCGAAAGTCTTGGCAGCATCTATGATGTCATGCTCGAAAAAGTCTCCGGGAAGGCCGAATATGCCATCATGAGCTTCGGCGGCTTTCTCGGGATCGGGGACCGCTACTACCCCCTGCCCTGGCAGTCGCTGACCTACGATACACGCCGGGGCGGCTATGTGGTCGATATCAACCGCTCGCGCCTTGAGAACGCGCCGTTCTATGCGACCGACGACACGAGCACATGGGATGATCCGGCTTATGGTCGCCGCGTGAACGACTATTGGCTGACTGCTGGTCGTTGACGGTCTTCCGGAGCGGCAACCGCCGAAGCGACTCCGGTCTGGCGTGCGCAGGGCGTGGCGATCGGCGTCGAGCCACGCCACGCCACGCCAGTCAGCGAACGGAACATGCCGGGGGCTCGCGGTCGGGGTCGTCCCGCGTACGCCCCCGATCCTCGGGCTCATTTCGGTCCCTATTCAATCGATTGCATTAACCCTTAGCTACCCGCCTTCGGCGAATTCCAGCCCGAGCCCGAGCCGCGCGCGGGCGTCCCGATATTCGCGCGCCAGCCGCTCCACCAGCGCCGCCGCCGGCACCACCTCCGATACCGCGCCGACGCCCTGGCCCGCGCCCCAGATATCCTTCCAGGCCTTCCGCCCGGAGCCGAAATTCATCTTCGAGGCATCCGACGTCGGCAGATTCTCGGGATCGAGACCCGCGCGCACGAGCGTCGGCTTGAGGTAGTTCCCGTGCACGCCGGTGATCAGGTTCGTGTAGACGATGTCCTCCGCCCGGCTCTCCACAATCATCTGCTTGTAGCCCCCCGCCGCGTTCGCCTCCTCGGTCGCGATGAACGCGCTGCCGACATAGGCGAGGTCCGCTCCCATCGCCTGCGCCGCCAGCACCGCCCGGCCGGTCGCGATGGCGCCGGACAGCACCAGCGGGCCGTCGAACCAATTGCGGATCTCGTGGATCAGCGCGAACGGCGAGGTCGTCCCCGCGTGTCCGCCCGCGCCGGCGGCGACCGCGATGAGCCCGTCAGCGCCCTTCTCGATCGCCTTGCGGGCGAACCGGTCGTTGATGATGTCGTGCAGCGTGATCCCGCCGTAGCTGTGCGCGGCCTCGTTCACCTCGACGCGGGCGCCGAGCGAGGTGATCAGGACCGGCACCTGATACTTCACGCAGAGATCGAGATCGTGCGCGAGCCGTTCGTTGGTCCGGTGAACGATCTGGTTCACCGCGAACGGCGCGGCCGGGCGATGCGGGTATTTCGCATCGTGCTCGCCCAACTCGCCGATGATGCGCTTGAGCCACTCCTCCAGCATCTGCGCCGGGCGTGCGTTCAGCGCGGGAAAGCTGCCGACGATGCCGGCTTTACATTGCGCGATGACCAGGTCCGGGTTCGAGACGATGAACAGCGGGGAGCCGATCACGGGAAGGGCGAGACGGCGCAGCACTGGGGGGAGGGACATGGGTTGATCCGGGAACGCCGATGGTGGAAAGGGTATGCCACCTGCCCATAATCACAAGAGAAGCGCGCGGGGAGACGGACGATGGACCTGAATTTCACGCTCGACGAGATCGCCTTCCGCGACGAGATGCGCGACTTCTTCCGCACCGCCATCCCGGAATCGATCCGCCGCAAGGTTCTCGAAGGCGGGCATTCCAGCCGCGACGAGCTGGTTGAATCGCAGCGCATTCTGAATGCGCGCGGGCTTGCCGTGCCGCACTGGCCGGTTGCGTGGGGCGGGCAGGACTGGAGCCCGGTACAGTCCTACATCTATCTCGACGAGATGCAGCAGGCAGGCGTGCCGGCGCCGCTCGCGTTCAACACCTCGATGGTCGGGCCGGTCATCGCGGAATTCGGCAGCGACGCGCAGAAGCGCCGATTCCTCGCTCGTGCGGCGAACCTCGACGACTGGTGGTGCCAGGGCTTCTCCGAGCCGGGCGCGGGCTCGGACCTCGCCAGCCTGCGCACCTCGGCGCGGCGGGACGGCGACCATTACGTCGTCAACGGCCAAAAAACCTGGACCACGCTCGCGCAATACGCCGACTGGATTTTCTGCCTCGTGCGCACCGATACCGCGGCAAAGAAGCAGGAGGGCATCTCCTTCCTCCTGATCGATATGCACACAAAGGGCATCGAGGTCCGTCCGATCCGCACCATCGACGGCGGCGCCGAGGTGAACGAGGTGTGGTTCGACGAGGTTGTCGTGCCGGCGGAGAATCTGGTCGGGCAGGAGAACAAGGGCTGGGATTACGCGAAGTTCCTGCTCGGCAACGAGCGCACCGGCATCGCGCGGATCGGCATCTCCAAGGCGCGGCTGCGGCGCGTGCGCGAGCTGGCCGCCATCGAGCGGGTCGGCGACCGGCCGATCCTCGAGGACCGGCGGTTCCGCGAAAAGCTCGCCGGCATCGAGATCGAGCTGAAGGCGCTGGAAATGACGCAGCTCCGCGTTGTCGCCGACGAGCGCAGGCGCGAGCGTGGCAAGCCGAACCCGGCGTCGTCGATCCTCAAGCTGAAGGGATCGGTGCTGCAGCAGGCGACGACCGAGCTGCTGATGGACGTCGTCGGCCCCTACGCGCTGCCCTACGTGCCGGAGGACGAGTGGGACGGCCGCAACGAGCCGCCGATGAGTGCGGCGATGGAAGCGGCGCCGGCCTATTTCAACATGCGTAAAGTCTCGATCTACGGCGGATCGAACGAGATCCAGCGCAATATCGTCGCCAAGGCGATTCTGGGGTTCTGAGCGGCGCATGGATTTCGATCTCAGCGACGACCAGCGCCTTCTCAAGGACAGCGTCGACCGGTTCATCGCCGACCGCTACGGCTTCGAGCAGCGCAAGCAATACGGGGCCGCACCGGACGGCTGGAGCCGCGACGTCTGGCGCAGCTTCGCCGAACTGGGCGTGCTCGGGCTGCCGTTCGAGGAGGCGCATGGCGGCTACGGCGGCGGCCCTGTCGAGACGATGATCGTGATGGAGGCGTTCGGCAGGGGCCTCGTGCTGGAGCCCTATTTCGCGGCCGTGGTGCTCGGCGGGGGGCTGATCCGGCGTGCGGGCGACGCGGCACAGCAGGCGGACCTGCTGCCGCGCGTCGCGGGCGGCGAGCTGCTGGTGGCGTTCGCGCAGCTCGAGCGACAATCGCGCTACGATCTGTTCGACGTGCGCACGACGGTGAAGCGGAAGGGCGCACGCTGGACGATCGACGGCAGCAAGGTCGTCGTGCTGCACGGCGATGTTGCCGACAAGCTTCTCGTCACGGCGCGAACCTCCGGCGCGGCGCGCGACCGCGGCGGCATCGGGCTCTTCCTGGTCGACGCCAACGCATCCGGCGTTACGCGCAATGGCTATCCCACACAGGACGGACAGCGGGCCGCCGACATCACGTTCAGCAACGCACCCGCGGAAGCGGTGCTGGGGGATCCGGAGAACGCGCTGCCCACGATCGAGCGCGTCGTCGACGAGGCGATCGCGGCTTTGAGCGCGGAAGCGGTCGGGGTGATGCAGGAGATGCACGTCACCACGGTCGACTACATGAAGACGCGCAAACAGTTCGGCCGCGCGATCGGCGAGTTCCAGGCGCTGCAGCACCGCGCGGTGGATATGTATGTGGCGCTCGAGCAGGCGCGCAGCATGGCGATGTACGCGACGATGATGTCGGCGTCGGACGATGCGGAGGAGCGCAGCCGCGCGATGTCGGCGGCGAAGGTGCAGATCGGCCGCTCGGGGCGGCATGTCGGGCAGGACGCGGTGCAGTTGCACGGCGGCATCGGCATGACGATGGAATACAAGGTCGGGCACTACTTCAAGCGCATGACCGCCATCGACCTGATGTTCGGTGACGCGGACCGGCATCTCGAGCGGGTGGCGGAGGCGGGGGGTCTGTTCTGACGCGGGCTTGTGTTGGCTCGCATACCCGCCGTCTCGCTCGCGCCTACGTTCCGGTTGTCGCCACCCAATAGAGCAGCCGATCGGTTCCCGTGCGGTGCGGATTCGGCGCGGTGCCGGCGAACACGCCGCCGTTCGCTTCGATGACCTTGCGCGATGCAGTGTTGTCTTCCGAGCACGTCACCAGCACACGGGACAAGCCGATCTCGCGCGCGTGCGGCAGAATCATCGCGAGCGCGCGCGTCGCGTAGCCGCGCCGCTGCTTCCACGGCACCACGTTGTAGCCGATATGCCCCGACACGTGCGCCGGCAGATCTTCCGTGCCGGGGGCGTAGCGGAGCCCGATGTTGCCGCAGAACCCGCCGTCCCACAGCCAGAACACGCGCCCCGGCAAACGCGGCACGAGACGGCCGTCCGGCAGCTCGATCGTTCCCTCGCCCCCGTTGAGCGCCTCGAGATGCGCGTCGGCATCGGCCGCGATCGTGGCGATCTCCGCGCCGCAGGTATCGCGGTCGCTGTTCGGCGACCAGCGGGCGAGCAGCGCAGAAACATAATCTGGAAGCAACGACCGCGACGGCGCGACGAGCTGCAGCCGCTCCGGCGCCGCCTTGCGCCAGACGAACCGCGTGTCGGGTTCACGCTCCATGTTGCCCGAGCCGTCCGTGTGCTCCACCGGACGCCAGCCGCGCGCGAGATAGAATCGCTGCGCGGGCGCGTTCCGCTGGAACGCCCACAAGGAGAGTGCCCGATGCCGCTCCGTCGCGAGCGCCAGCAGCGCCGAGCCGATCCCGCGCCGCTGCGCCTCGTTCGCGACGTAGAGATGGTCGACCCAGTCAGGGCGAAAGGCGACGAAGCCGCGGATCACACCATCGTCGGCGACCCATACTTCGGACGAAGGGAACACCCGGTCGCGAAAGAAGGTGCGGACTTGGTCGGGCGTGTGCTGATCGGGAAGGAACGGCAGGCAGGTTTGCCGGACCACGCGATGGAGATCCGCGATCTCGTCGCTCTCATCGGGTCTTGCGCGGCGCAGATGCATACGCCGCTTCTGCCACGATGGCCCGGCGCGTCAATCCGGGACGCACGGTCTTGCGCAACCGAGCCGCGAAGGCGAAGGTCGCGTGGGAGCAAACGCCGGGAGTGATGGAAGCGTCATGAATGTTGCGGTGTTCGGCGCCGGCACGATGGGGCACGCGCTCGCGCTGGTGTTCGCGCTCGGCGGCCACAAGGTCCGGCTGACCGACAACAACAAGGCCACGCTCGACCGCGCCCCGGCGCTGATGGCGATGGCGCTCGCGACCTTGCGCGAGGCGGGCGAGAGCGACTGGACGGACGGCCATCTCGCGCAGGCGGTGACCCGCCACGCAACCGTCGCCGAGACGCTCGACGGCGCCGAACTGATCGTCGAGGCGGTGGTGGAGCGGCCCGAGGTGAAGCGGGCGCTGTTCGCCGAGATCGATGCGCTCGCGCGGCCCGACGTCATCATCGCCAGCAACACGAGCCATCTCGACATCTTCCCGCTCGTGCCGGAAGGGCGGCAGGCCCGCACGCTGATCGCGCACTGGTATACGCCGCCCTATCTCGTCGATCTCGTCGACATCGTCGGCAGCGACAGGACCGATCCCGCCGTGATCGCGACGATGCGCGATATCGTCACCGCGATGGGCAAGGTCCCGGTGGTGATGCGGCGCTTCATCAGCGGCTACATCGCCAACCGCATCCAGGCCGCGATCGGCGCCGAGGTGCAGAAGCTGCTGGACGAAGGCTACGCAGACCCGAAGGACATCGACGACGCGGTGATCCACGGGCTCGCGCTGCGCATGCCGATCGTCGGCGTCATGGCGAAGGCCGACTTCACCGGCCTCGCACTGCATCAGGAACTGCTCAAGCACAAAACCTACGAGCCGCCGCCCGTGCGCGACCGCTCGCCGATCCTCGACCGTCTCGTCGCCGAGGGGCGAACCGGAGTGCTGGCCGGCCGCGGTTATTTCGACTGGGGCGGGCGGCCGCCGGAGGAGCTGTTCCGCGACCGCGACCGCAAGCTGCTCGCGCTCAAGCGCGCGCTGCGCGACATCGGGCGCATGGAGGGGAAATGACCGACGCATCGCTGCTGCGCTGGGATCTGCGCGGCAAGACCGCGCTCGTCACGGGTGCGGGGTCCGGTATCGGGCTGGCGACCGCGACGCTGCTCGCCCGCAGCGGCGCGAACGTCGCGATCAATCATCTCGCCGATGATCCGCGCGGACCGGAATCCGTCGAGCGGCTGCGCAACGAGGGTCACCACGTGATCGGCGCGCCCGGCAGCGTGTCCGAGGCCGGGCCTTGCGAGCGCATGGTGGACGCGGCGGTCGCCCAGCTCGGACGGCTCGATCTGCTCGTCAACAACGCGGGCACCCCCGGCGTGCGCAAGACGATCCGGCCGCACCAGATCGACGAGATCACGGAAGAGCTGTGGGACGCGGTGATCGAGACCAATCTCCTCGGCGTGTTCCGCTGCTCGAAGGCCGCGGCACCCGCGCTGAAGGCGGCGCGCGGCGCGATCGTGTCGGTCGCGTCGATCGCGGGCATCAACGCGACCGGCAGCTCGATGGCGTATGGCGCGACCAAGGCGGGCGTGATCAGCCTGACCAAGAATCTCGCGCGCGGGCTCGCGCCGGAGGTTCGGGTCAACGCAGTCGCACCAGGCGCGGTCGACAGCGCCTGGCAGATCGAGTGGACGAACGAGGAGCGCACCTCCTCGATCGAGCGCGCGGTGCTCAAGCGGCGCTGCACGCCCGAAGATATCGCCGAGACCATCGTGTTCCTCGGCTTCGGGGCGGCGATGGTCACCGGCCAAACGGTCGTCGTGGATGGAGGATTGACGCTGTGAGCGGTCGCAAGGTCATCGTCAGCTGCGCGGTCACGGGCGGCGCTGACAGCGCGCACATCAATCCGGCGATCCCGCGCTCGCCCGAGCGGATCGCGTCCGAAGTGCTCGCGGCGCGCAAGGCGGGCGCCGCGATCGCGCATATCCACGTGCGCGATCCGGAGACGGGCAAGCCGAGCCGCGATCTCGCGTATTATCGGGAGGCGGTGGCGCGGATCCGCGATGCGGGCAGCGACGTGCTGATCAATCTCACCACCGGTCCGGGCGGCGGTTTCGCGCCCGGCACGAATCATCCGCTCGCCAACTTCCTCGATCCGATCGAGCGCTTGGAACACGTCCTCGATCTGCGCCCGCAGATCTGCAGCCTCGATGTGGCCACGATGAATTTCGGTCCCCGCGCAATGGTGAACGTGCCCGGGCACCTCTCGCAGATGGCGAAGGCGATCCGCGACGCGGGTGTGAAGCCGGAGCTCGAGGTGTTCGATCTCGGCCACGTCCAGCTCGCCGCGAAGATGATCGCGGACGGCGAGGTCGCGGCGCCGGCGCTGATGCAGCTCTGCCTCGGGATCGCATGGGGCGCGCCGGCGACCGCCGAGGGCATGATCGCGATGCGCTCGCTCGTGCCGCCCGGCGTGCTGTGGTCGAGTTTCGGGATTTCCCGCGACGAGTTCCCGATGGTCGCGCAGGCGGTGATCCTCGGCGGTCACGTGCGGGTGGGACTGGAGGACAATCTCTATCTCTCGCGCGGCGTGCTCGCGCCGGGGAATGCGGCGCTGGTGGAACGTGCGGTGGTCATCGTCGAGGCGCTCGGCGCGAGCGTGGCGACGCCGCAGGAAGCGGCCGGGATTCTCGGGATCGCCTAGCGCGATGTTTCCTGGTTGGCCCGCCGCGGCATCGCGAGGCGGCGTGGCGATCCGGAGCGGCGGCGACGCGTGCGTGTTCGCGCGCATGATGCCGCGCCTCTCCGCGCGATGCGGGGAGAGGCGGCCGAGAGCAGGGCGCGGGCCGGGTCGAGCGGCGGCGCGCGCTCATTACAGGAGCGGCTGGGCCAGGAGTGGGTGGGCCAGCAGCGGCTGCCCGTAGCGGGTGAGATAGAAGCGGAACGGCCGATCGCGGGTCCCGGTGAACGGCGGCGGGTCCCAGGGCGGCGGCGGCAGGCCGGCGGCGGTGGCGGCCTTCTCGGCTTCGACCATCCGGGCGTGGGC
>DATAPS010000076.1:0-7803 GCA_036265085.1 Acetobacteraceae bacterium
GGGTTCTCGATCAGTGTCAGATACCGCAGCCTTCTCAGTTAGGCTCGCAAATTGGCATTCCCTTCGTAATTCGCAGTCCTCCCCCGGTGCAAGTTCTTTAAGTGCCTCCGTTCCGCATCAGTTATGACAAGCGGCAGCAACAACCCAAGAATTTCCAGCTTTGCACTCTGATCGATCTGTTGCGCGCGGATTTCCGCAAGCTCGAACTTCATACTGACGAACTGAAAGGTCCGGACCCTCCCAAACACCTCCCCGAGACTGTTCCGGGTTCCAGGGTTTACCAAGGCGACGACTCCAAGGCCCGCCAGGATTAAAAGAACAATCGTTGGCAGGTCTATTCTGCCGTTTTGCGGAATCCGACCCGTCACCAGGGCAACCACATAGGCGAGAACCAAAACCACGAGGGCGCACGCAAGGGAATGTCGCGCGGTCACGGCCTGACCCGATTCTGCTGGTCGGCGCTCGTTCAAGTCACTCATTGCGTTCCCCCCTTTCAGAACCCGTGTGCCCAATCGCGCAGTCCGATCGACATGATGGTCCAGGGCTGCTGGACGAGCTTGTTCCAAGCGAAGCAGCAGTGCGCGAGGATGTCGTCGTAGGAGCGGAAAACGCGGTTGGACAGCCAGCTGTCGCGCATGAACTGCCCGGGGGGCAATGGCGGCCGCGATCTCAGCGAGGTGCACACTCAGAGTCGGGCACTCGGAGCGTTGGTATAAGCCGCGTGCAGGCACCCGCGGAGCAGTGCGGCTGACGCGGCCAGATCAACGTCCTCGTCGTGCATGGGCGGCCGCCATTGCGCGAGCGGAACCGAGAGGCGGTCGTCCGTGCGCCGGAACGGCTCCAGCGTGATCGCGCCGGCGTAGCCGATCTCGGCGAGCGCACGACAAATCGCGGACCAGTCAAGATGGCCCGTGCCGAGGAAGCCGCGGTGGTTCTCGTTCGCCTGGAAATGCACGAGATGCCCCGTGCAGGACCGGATCGCCTGGGGCAGGTCGTTTTCCTCCAGGTTCATGTGGAACGTGTCCAGCATGATGCCGACGGAGGGGCTGCCGACAGCGGCAATGAGTTCCAGCGCCTGCCGCGCGGTGTTGCAGAAATCGGTCTCGAACCGCAACAGCGGCTCCACGGCGAAGGTGACGCCATGCGCTGCCGCGTATGCGCCCGCGGCACGTAGTCCGCGCACGACGCGTTCCACCCGTGCCGCGCGTGCATCCTCCGCGATCGGCGCGGGAGCGCGGCCGGCGAAGACGAGCGGCGCACCGTAAAGCGGCCCGCCGACGATCCGCGCGCCCATTGCGACAGCGACATCGACGCAGTAGCGGAGATAGGCCACGCCCGCCTCGTGGCAGGCCATATCGGCAGATGCGAGATCGCGCTGCAAATTGACCCGCGCTGCCATCTCCAAGCCCAGGCCCGCATCCCGCGCCGCCGCCGCCACCTGTCGCGCGTCGAGTTCGTCCGGCTCCGGCACGAGCAGCTCGCAGAATGTCATTCCCGCCCGACGCATTCGCGCGAAATGCGAGAAATGCAGGGCGCTGAACGGCCGGGCGTAGCTCATCGAGATTACGCCGATCTCCGGCAGCATCCGCGTCATCCCTTCACCGCTCCCCCCGTCAGCCCGCCCACCAGCCGCTTCTGTGCGAACAGGAAGAGCACCACCGCGGGCAACGCGACCAGTGTGCCACCGGCCGTGAGCAATCCCCAATGCACCTGGTTCTCACCGATGAACGATTGCAGCGCGACCGTCACCGTCCGCACGTTGCGGCCGGCGAGCATCAGCGCGAACAGGTATTCGTTCCACGACGCGATGAACAGATAGATCCCGACGGCCACCAGGCCCGGTGCGGCCAGCGGCAGCACCACGCGAATCATGAGTTGAAGCCGGGTCGCTCCGTCGATCATTGCGGCCTCGTCCAGCTCGGCGGGAATGCCATCGATGTAGCTCGTCAACAGCCAGATCGCGAACGGCAGGGTGAAGGTCGCGTGGCCGATGATAAGCGCAAAATACGTGTCGAGCAGCCGGAAGTCGCGCAGCAGCACGAACAGCGGCAGGATCAGCATCACCACGGGGAACATGTTGACGACCAGGAACTGCACGCGCAGCGCACGCCGCCCCGGGAAGCGCAGACGGGAGAACGCGTAAGCGGCGGGCAGGCTCAGCAGCAGCCCGGTCGAAACCGCGCCGGCCGCGACGATGAGGCTGTCGCGCATGTTCTGCGCGAAGGAGGTGCGGGCGAGCAGCTCGATGTGGTTGGCGAGCGTCAGCGTGTCGGGAAGCAACCGCACAGGGTAGCGGGCGTAGTCGGATTCCGGTCGCAGCGAAGACAAGACCATCCACAGCCACGGCAGCAGCGCGAATGCGAGAATGGCGGCGACCGGCAGGTCGGTGCCGAGGATGCGTCGCAGCCGCCTCATCGCGCGGAGCGGACCGCGTACGCGACCACGACGCCGAGGAGCAGCAGCGTCAGCACCACCGCGAGCGCCGAGCCGTAGCCGTAATCCGCGCCCGACCACGCGCGCAGGAAGGCGTACAGAGGGAGCGTTTGCGTCGAGGTACCCGGACCGCCGCCGGTCATCACGAGGATCAGGTCCAGCGAGTTCGCGACCCAGATCATCCGCAGCAGCAGCGCCGTCGCGATCACCGGTGCGAGGCCCGGCAGGGTGACGTGGCGGAATGCGGCGACGCGCCCTGCCCCGTCGATCGCGGCGGCTTCGTAGTGTTCCGGCGGGATCGCCTGCAATCCGGCAAGCAGCGTGACCGCGAAGAACGGAAATCCCTGCCACACGATCGCGAGAATCACCGCCGCCATCGCCGTGGCCGGCTGCGAGAGCCACGGCACCGGCACCGCAAGCAGCCCGAGCCGCAGACCTATCTCGTTGATCAGCCCGAGATTGAAATCGAGCATCCAGGTCCAGACGAGGCCGATGATCACGCTCGGCAGCGCCCAGGGCACGATGATCAGCGCCCGCGCCAGCGTCCGCCACCCGAATTGGCGGTTAAGCAGCAGCGCCGCCGCGAAGCCGAGCAGGAATTGCAGCCCGACGCCTGCCACCACCCATAGCAGAGAGCGCCCGAGCCCCGCCCAAAACTCCGCGTCCTCCAGCATCGCCGCGTAATTCGCGAGGCCCACGAACGGACGGACGCGCGGGCGGAACAGCACGACGTTGTGGAGCGACAGCCAGAGCGTGTCGGCGGCCGGCGCGAACACCAGCACGACGGTTGCGAGCAGGGCGGGCGCCAGCAGGAGCCATGGCAGCGCCGCCGGGGCGCGCATCAGCCGAAGTAGAGCGTCTCGAACGTCCGCATCATGTCGTCCGGCGAGATCTGCCCGAGCAGGGCCTTCTGCGTCGTCTGCGGCCAGACGGTGCGCGTGAAATCCGCGGTCTGCGGCGACGGCGGCAGGGTGGCCGCGATCGGCAGCGAGGCGACCGTGGCATCGATGAAGCGCTTGGGCTGGAACGACCAGTTGCGCGCGCCGGAGGACGTCACGGTGACCTGCCCGGACAGCTTGTTGAAGGCGACGTTGGTCTCGCCGGTCGAGAGATAGGAGATCCAGGCCCAGGCTGCGTCCTTGTTGCGGCCCTGCGCGAAGATCGCGTTCGAGCCGTCGCCGAAGCTGGTCCACCCCTTCCCCTGCGGCCCGCGTGGGACGGGCATGGCGGTGATGGCGTCGCCGAGGGCGGCGCTGATCTCGTTCGCCGAGCCGATGTGGTGGATCGTCATGCCGGTGCGGCCGGCCTTGAGGTTCGAGATGATCTGCAGAAACCCGTCGGACGGCGCCGAAGGCGGCTCGACGTGCTGGACGCGGAACAGGTCGATGAACCACTTGTTGGCGGCCAACGCCTCTGGGGTCACCAGGCCGCCCTTGACCATCTTCGCCCCGCCGCCGAGCACGAAGCTGCACCAGAAATCGTGCCCGCCCGCGCCGCCGCGCAGCCCGAAGCCCCAGCGGTCGTCGCCGGTCATCGCCTTCGCCGCCGCGAGGAATTTGTCGAAGTCGGTCGGCATCGGCAGGCCGGCCTTCTGCACCCAGTCCTGCCGCACATAGAGGTAGAGCACCACGTACTGCACCGGCAGGTAATAGCGGTGCCCGTCGCTCGCGCGGTGCAGCGCCCAGAGATAGTCGCTGATATCCGCCCGCCCCGGCCAAGCCGCGATCCGGCCGTCGAGCGGCTCGATGGCGTCCATTTCCATCAGGCGCGGCATGTTGTTGAACTTGACCATCGCGCAGTCCGGCGCATCGTTGGCGATGATCGCCGAATACATGCGCGTGTCGTAGTCGCTGCCGCCACCCCAGGGGATGTTCTCCGCCTGGACGTGGATCCCTGGATTCGAAGCCTCGAAGGCGCGCACCAGTTCGGCGGGCGAGGCGCTCGGGTCGTCGAAGTGATACCACCAGCGCACGGTCACGGGCGTCTGCGCGTGGGGTCGTGCGAGCGGCGCGGCGGCGAGTGCGGTAGCCCACGCCAGCAAATCTCGGCGGTTCATGCTTTCCCTCCCCTATTGCGCGATCCTGCGGCGGGCGGGTGAGGTGGGCAAGCGGTTGTCCCATCTGAATGCATTGCCAATATGCGCTCAGGCCGCTCACATTCGCTCACCCCACACTTCGGCAGCCCGCTTATGGATCAGGACTGGGAAATCCCGACGAATCTCCAACCGGATCCGGACGACTATTCCTTTGACCTGGAGCGGACGCTCCGCTCCGTCGTCCAGCTGCGTGCGAACGTACCCGCGGATGCGTTCACCGCGGGTACGCTCGGCACCGAGCGGACCGGGAACGGCGTTGTAATCCGCGATGACGGGCTCGTGCTCACGATCGGCTATCTCATCACAGAAGCCGAGATGGTCTGGCTCGTGACCGCCGACGGCCGTGCGGTGCCGGGGCACGCGCTGGCCTATGATCAGGGGACGGGCTTCGGGCTCGTGCTGGCCCTCGGGCAGCTAAACCTGCCCGCGATCGAACTGGGCGACGCCAAGGCGTTGCAGGTCGGCAGCCAGGCGATCGTCGCGGCCGGCGGGGGCCGTCATCACGCAATCGAGACGAAGGTGGTCGGGCGGCAGGAGTTCGCCGGCTACTGGGAGTATCTGCTGGACGATGCGATCTTCACGGCGCCGGCCCACCCGTTCTGGAGCGGGGCCGCGCTGATAGGGCCGGACGGCAAGCTTTACGGCACCGGCTCGCTGATCCTGCAGCAGGGCGACGGCAAGCGCCGGATGGACATGAACATGATCGTGCCGGTCGGCTGCCTCCGCCCGATCCTGAGCGATCTCCTGACGATGGGTCGCGCCAAAGGCCCGCCGCGCCCCTGGCTGGGCATGTATGTGATGGAGAGCGAAGGCGGTCTCGTTGTCGGTGGCTTGGCTGACGGCGGGCCGGCGGACAAGGCCGGCGTCCACGCGGGCGACCGCGTCCTCGGCGTGGGAGACGAGGAGATAACCGACCTCGCCTCGCTCTGGCGCAAGGTGTGGTCCGCCGGGACGGCGGGCGCGAAGGTAATGTTGCAGATAGGCCGTGATGGCAACGAGCTCGAGATCCGGGTGACGTCGGCCGACCGCACCTCCTTCCTGCGGTCGCCACGGCTGCACTGACAAGGGTTCCGCTCAGCAAGGCGTGACCCAGCTTCGCGGCCCAGGCATGGGCGCGTCCGCACGCGCCACCTATCTACAAGGACGGTTGAGCTTGCGGACTACGGCTTCGCGTCCGCGCTCTCAAATCGGAGGCGGTCCGTGTTCATTTCCGATGTCATCGGCACCAAGGGCGCGCGGGTCGTGACCGCGCTTTCCACTGAAACTGTCGTCAAAGCTGTCGGGATGCTGGCCCATCACAAGATCGGCGCCCTCGTGATCGAGGATGCGCACATGCACCCGGTCGGCATCTTCTCCGAGCGTGACTTCATCAATGCGATCGCGAAGGTGGGAGCGGCGGCGTTGACCACCCCGGTGCACGGATGGATGTCCTCCCCGATCGTCTCCTGCCGCCCCAGCGACCGCATCGACGCGGCACTCGGGCTGATGACGATGCGGCGGATCCGCCATTTGCCGGTCATGGAAGACGGCAAGCTACGCGGGATCGTCAGCATCGGCGATCTCATCAAGCACCGGCTCGATGAGAAGGAGCTGGAGGCGAACGTGCTGCTGGAGCTGTCGCGCCTGCGGACCTGAGCGGGCGCGCGTCGCTCATCCGGCTTGCCCGACCGATTCCGGCGGGTGGCGCGCGAGCCGGTATCCGACGTGCAGTTCTGTGACGACGTAGCGCGGATGGGCCGGATCCTGCTCGATCGCAAGCCGTAGCGTCCCCACGCGATGCCGCAAATACGCGAGCCGGTTGGCGGTCCCGTCGCCCCAGACGGACCGCGCAAGCTCGCCATACGGCAGCACGTACCCGACCCTCTCGGCAAGCACATGCAGAACGTCCTGGGCACGCGGCGGCAGCTCAATCTGCTGGCCGCGCAGGAACACGCGACGGTGGAGCAGATCGATCGCCACCTCGCCGGTCACCGCGCGCACGGCCTTGCCTTGCGCAAGCAGGCGGCGACGAAGCGCGGCGGTTACCCGCGCGACGAGATCCTCGGCCCGGAACGGCTTGCGCAAATAGTCGTCGGCGCCGTGGTCCAAGGCGTAAGCGGCAGCCGCGTCGTCGCCTCGCGTGGAGAGAACGAGGATCGGCACCTGCGACGCGTCCCGCACCAGCCGAGGATCTCGGTCCCGACTAACGCAGCATCAATGTCCAGGATCAGCAGATCGAAGCCAGGCTCGGCAATCAGCCGCAGCAGCTCCGGTCCCGGTACGATGTCGAGCACCTCGAAACGTGCCGCGGCCAGTTCCCGGTGGGCCAGTTTCCGGACTCCAGGGTCGTCGTCGGCGGCCACCACGCGAAGGTCCGCGCCGCCACGGAACCCACGCCGCGGCGTGCGGGGGGACTCGCGGATCCTCCCGCTACCCTTGATCTCGGACCGCGATCAACGCGAGGCAGGGCACCTCATTGCGGCGCGCCCGCGTGCGGAGCGCAAGATTTACGCCTAGGACGTTGACGATCGGCTCCCCGAACAAGCCTCCGCCGGGGCTGGTCGTGTGCTCGTGCACCATCGTCTCGATCTCGCCCTTCACCTGGGCCGAATCCCGTTTGAGGGCCGCCGCCCATTTGCCGGCGACCCGGTCGAGCTGGAACTCCGCGTTCTCCACTGTGATGTCCGGATCGAGGCCGGATCCCGACGCCGTGACATAGTCGCCGGGAATGTTCGTCAGATCTTCAGCCAGGGCAGTGTCCCGGCGAACAGCGCCGGCACGATCGCGAAATACTTCGCAACATCGTTGGCAATCGAGAACGTCGCCAGCGAGCCGCGGGTCATCAGGAGCTGCTTGCCGATCTCCACCACGGCGATCAGCTTGGTCGGATCGCTGTCGAGATCGACCATGTTGCCGGCTTCCTTGGCCGCAGCAGCAGGATGGGCAGTGTCCACATGGTCTTCACCCGATCGGATTCACGGCAGGTTCGTCAGACGGCTCAGGAGGAGGTCAGAACCATTCCGGCCGGACCAGCGCTGTGCAGAGATAAATGAAGAGCAGAGCGGCGATGACCGCTGTCACGTAATACCGCCGCGCCCCTCCGCAGACTCGCGCTTTGTGCTTCGCCGACGCGGCGACGCGATGATTCGCTCTTGGCGATCAGGCGGAGGCGGAGAGCATGGCATTGGCGATCAGGCGCGACAGGACGGCGGCTTCGTTGCGCATGTGGGCACGGCGGGCGAGCGACCCACGGGCAGCGTCGCGCGCCTTCGCGATCGCCCATGCGCTGGAAGGCG
>DATAPS010000077.1:0-3539 GCA_036265085.1 Acetobacteraceae bacterium
GCACGATCGGGAAGAAATCGCGGTCGATCGTGGTGGGATCGAACACGTCCGTCGGCAGCTTCTGCAGCAGGTTCGCGGCGATGTAGGCGTTCAGCCAACCGTAATAGAGCTGCACGACATCCGGTCCCTCGCCCGCCGAGACCGCGGCGGCGACGCGGGCACGGAAATTGTCGTAGGGGACGGTGACCTGCTTGACGGTGATGTCCGGATTCGCCGCCTGGAAGCGGCGGATCAGCTCGTCCATCGCGTCGACGCGTTCCTTGAAGGTGTATTGCCAATACTCGATCGTCGTCGCGGCGCGCGCCGCGCCGTGCAGGGCGAATGCGAAGCAGAGGGTGAGCGTGATCGTCCTCACGCGTATGCGCTTCAGCATCGTCCGGTCCCCCCTCGGTGTGACGGCGGCGGCACGGTCCCGCAGCGGTCGCGGGCTGTCAACGAAATGCGGCCGATGCCACGATGGGTTATGGACGAACGGGTCGCGCGGCAGGCGGAATCGGCGGGCGGAGATGCGCTGTGGCGGGCGCTGCAGCCGCTGCGCTCGAGCAAGACGTGGCTGATGTTCGGGGCGCATCCCGACGACGAGTGGAACGGATTCCTGGCGTGGCTCGTGCTCGGGCGGGGCATGCGCGCGGTGTTCGCCTGCGCCACGCGCGGCGACGGCGGGCAGAACGCGATCGGCGCGGCGCGTGGGGCGGATCTGGCGGCGTTGCGCTCGCGGGAGATGGAGCGCGCGGCTGCGGAGATCGGGTTCGGCGTGCGGTGGCTGACGCCGGGCGGGGACGATCCGATCTTCGATTTCGGGTTCTCGCGCTCCGGCGTGGACACGCTGGCGCGCTGGGGCGAGCGGCGGCTGGTCGAGCGCATGGCGCGGGCGATCCGGGAGATCAGGCCGGATGCGGTCAGCCCGACGTTTCTCGACGTGCCGGGGCAGCACGGGCATCACCGGGCGGTCACGCAGTCGCTCGTCCCCGCGATGGCTCTGGCGGCGGATTCGGGATGGGATTGCGGACTGCCGGCGTGCCGGGTCGAGCACGCCTATCTGCCGGCGTTCCCGGGCGGTGGCGGGACTTATGACGACGAGGTGCCGCCGCCCCCCGCGACGGTCGTGGTGGATCTCGGGGCGCGCTGCGAGGTGCTCGGGGCGAGTTGGGCGCAGATCGGCGAATGGTCGCGGCGGTTCCATGCATCGCAGGGAATGGGCCGGTGGATCCCCGACGGTCCGCGGCCGCTGGCGCTGCACAAATTCGCGGGGCCGGCGGACCGGGACCTGCCGCTCGACGATGCCGCGCCCGATGAGCCGGCGGTGGCGGCGTGGCCCGACCGGGAGGCGGTCGCCGCGGCGTTGGAGCGCATCCCGCCGCTGATCGGGCGCAAGGCGCGGGAGCTTGCGCGGGCGATCGCGCTCGCGCGGGGGGAGATGCCGCGGCTGGCGATTGCGCCGCAGGTTCTGAAGCCGGGCGGGGAGGCGCGATGGTCGCTCTCCACCAACGGCGCGGGGGTATGGCGGCTGCCGCCCGGATGGGCGGTTGCCGGCGACCGCATCCGCGTGCCCGCCGATGCAGAGCCGCTCGGCACGCTTCGCGACGGATGGGATCCGCTCGGCGGCAATGACGTGATCGGCCTGAACGTCGATGGCGTCGAGGTCGATCCCGAGGTGCCGGTCGTCGTCGCGCCGTTGGCCGCAGCGGCGCCGGATCGCGTCGCGCGGCGGCTGGGCGATCCGCGGCCGTCGGTGCCGCCGGGACGGTCGGAGATGCCGCTGGGCGTGCGTCTCGCGCGCGGAGAGGCGGCGCACGTCGGGACATTTGCACGGATCGCGCCCGCCTCCCTTCGCACACTCGGGCTGGATTGCGCGATCGATCGTGGGGCGCGGGTCGGTGTGGCGGCAGGCGACACCGACGAGACGCTGGCGTGGCTTCGGCAGCTCGGGATCGACGCGTTCGCACTGGACGGGTTGGACGCCTGCGATGTCGTGCTGATCGGGATGATGGCCTTCCGCCAGCGGCCCGAACTCGACCTTCCCGCGTTGCATGAATGGGTGCGCGGGGGCGGCAAACTGGTCACGCTCTATCATCGGCCGAGCGACGGGTGGGATCCGGACTCGACACCGCCGCGACGCATTCAGATCGGTACGCCGTCGCTGCGGTGGCGGGTGACCGATCCGGCGGCGCCGATCCGGGCGCTCGCGCCGGACTCGCCGCTGCTGCGGACCCCGAATGCGATCGGGCCGGGCGATTGGGAGGGGTGGGTGCGGGAGCGCGGGCTCTATTTTGCCTCGGCGTGGGACGAGGCCTACCGCCCGCTGCTCGAGCTGGGGGATCCGGGCGAGCCGGCGCTGCGGGGAGCGCTGCTGGAAGGACGGATCGGGCGTGGCGTTCACATCCACGTGGCCCTCGCGCTGCATCATCAGTGGGAGGCTCTGGTGCCCGGCGCGTTCCGGCTGCTGGCCAATTTGGTGGCGCGCGCCGCCGATTGACGCGCGCTTGCATCCATGCTCCGTCCGGAAGATGCCAGCCCCGATCGCCGACGAGATCAAAAGCACGACCTGCTTCATGTGCGCCTGCCGGTGCGGCATCGATGTGCACCTGCAGCACGGCAAGATCTTCCGCATCACCGGCAACCCGAATCACCCGAAGAACCGCGGCGTGCTCTGCGGCAAGGGCGCGGCGGGCGTGATGAACCACTTTTCCCCCGCGCGACTGCGCAAGCCGCTCAAGCGCGTCGGGCCGCGCGGCACGGCGGATTTCGTCGAGATCGAGTGGGCTGAGGCTTTGTCGATCGCGACCGACTGGCTCGACGCGATCCGGCGCAGCGACCCGAAGAAGCTCGCGTTCTTCACCGGGCGCGATCAGAGCCAGGCGCTCACCGGCTGGTGGGCGGCGCAGTTCGGCACCCCGAATTTCGCCGCGCATGGGGGGTTCTGCTCGGTGAACATGGCAGCGGCCGGGCTTTACAGCGTCGGCGGCTCGTTCTGGGAGTTCGGCGAGCCCGACTGGGACCACGCGAAATACTTCATCATGTTCGGCCTGGCCGAGGATCACGATTCCAACCCGATCAAGATCGGGATGGGCAAGCTCAAGGAGCGCGGGGCCAAGATCGTTTCGCTCAATCCCGTACGCACCGGCTACTCCGCCATAGCGGATGAGTGGATCGGCATCCGGCCAGGCACCGACGGCGCGTTCGTGCTGGCGCTGGTGCACGAGTTGCTGCACGCGGATCGCATCGATCTCGATTTCCTCGTGCGGTACGCCAACGCGCATTGGCTCGTCATCCAGGCGCCGGGCAGCGCCGATGACGGGCTGTTCGTGCGCGACGAGTTTGCTTGCGCGCTCTGCTGGGATCGCAGGACCGGCGCCCTGGCCGACGCCGGCGCGACCGACATCACCCCGCAGATCGTCGGCGAGGTGACGCTCTCGGACGGGCGGCGCGCGGTGCCGGTGTTCCACCTCCTGGCCGCGCGCTTCATGGACCCGGCCTATGGCCCGGAGGCCGCCGCGGCCAAATGCGGCGTGCCGGCGGCGACGATCCGCCGCATCGCC
>DATAPS010000078.1:0-1759 GCA_036265085.1 Acetobacteraceae bacterium
ACCCAGACCGCGTCGGGATCCAGCGCGACGCCGACCGCGTCGCCGGGCCGCACGACCGGCGACGCGCCGCCGCGGTTCTGCCCGCGCACCCGGAACGGACCGATGCCGTCGAGCGTGAGGTGGTAGCTCGTATCGGTGCCCATGTAGACGACCTGCTGGACCCGGCCGCTCAGGAGGCCTGCGCCCGGCGCGACAAGAACCGCGCGCTCCGGGCGGATGGCGAGCGCGCACCCTGCCTCGGTCGCGGACGATGCGTCGGCCGCGATCTCGACCCCTGAGGCGAGGCGGTACCGCCCGGGGCCGACGCGCAGCACCTCCAGCAGGTTGGTCTCGCCGATGAAGTCTGCGACGAAGCGCGTCGTCGGCCGCTCGTAGATCTCCTGTGGCGTCCCGACCTGCTCGATGCGGCCGGCGCGCATCACCGCGATCCGGTCGGACATGGTCAGCGCCTCGTGCTGATCGTGCGTGACGAAGATGAAGGTGATGCCGACCTCCGCCTGCAGCCGCTTGAGCTCGAGCTGCATTTCGGTGCGCAGCTTGAGGTCGAGCGCGGCCAGCGGCTCGTCGAGCAGCAGCACGCGCGGGCGGCAGGCGAGCGCCCGCGCGAGCGCCACACGCTGCAACTGCCCGCCGGACAACTGCGCCGCGCGCCGGCCGCCGAGGCCGTCCAGCTTCACCAGCGCGAGCATCTCGGCCACCCCCGCCGCGATCTCCGCGCGCGGCCGGCGCTGCATCTCCTGCCCGAACGCGATGTTCCGCGCGACTGTCAGATGCGGGAACACGGCGTAGCTCTGGAACACGGTATTGACCGGGCGCCGATGCGGCGGGAGCCCGTCGAGCGGCGCGCCATGCAGCAGCACCGTGCCGCTGTCCTGCACGGAAAATCCGCCGATCGTTCGCAGCAGCGTCGTCTTGCCACAGCCGCTCGGCCCGAGCAGCGTGAAGAACTCGTTGCGCCGGATCGTGATCGAGGCGTCGTCGAGCGCGCGGACGGAGCCGTGGCCGAAATGCTTGACCAGATTGCGGACATCGACAGCGGGCGCGCTCAGCTCCTCCGCCAGCGCGGCATCGCCCGCGGAAGCCGCGGGAATACGCGCTCTCATCTGTGCAGTTGTGGTTGTCACGCGCAACGGTACCGGGGCGGGCGACGCGCGGTCAACGGCGTGCGCGGCCGAGCAGAACGTATCAGGCGGCGGCCCAAAGCGCTTGAATGCAAAGGTCCGGAATTGGCACTTCTCGTTGGTTCGGTGCGCCGCAGCATCACGGCCGTTGTTGAGGGTAAAGCCGGCCGGCGGCCAGGCAATAGCCGCGGACTCCGGCTACCAGCGCAACTCGATCCCCTTGATCCTCAGAAAAATCCTTCAACCGCATTGCGGCGGGATGGGACAGAGCAACCGTTGAGCCTGTCTGCCGCCGTCAGAAACGTCCGTCGTTCAGAAGCAGGAGCATCCTCTTCGCGGCTTCCCCCGCCTTGTTGACGACCTCGGCTTCCGAAGGTTGCCGCAGGCCCAACAGCACCTCGTCGAAGATACGGGCCTTCAACAATCCGGCGAACACCTGAGCCGCGGCTGCTTGTTGCGCACGCGCCAGCCTTCGTGCTTTGCCCGCAGATCGAGATAGCCGGCGAATCTGGCGTCACGCGTGCCGGTCGTCTCTTCGAGGTAGCGCCGACCGAGTTCGGGAAAGCGGTGTGCATCGCGGGTAACGACTCGGTAGAGCGCCAACTGATCCCGCGATAACACGTGACGGAGATACTCTT
>DATAPS010000079.1:0-2746 GCA_036265085.1 Acetobacteraceae bacterium
AACCCGAGCCCCTCCGGCGCCTCGCCCGGGGCAGACGGCGTGAGCAGCACGTCGAGGTCCCCCATCACGGACGGGAATAGTGCCTGCAACCGCCGGAACGTCGCCCGGCCTCGTTCCAGCACTTCAGGTCCGGCGACCGCCGCATCGAGAAGCCTCGGCCGCAGGAGGTCGCTCACCTCGTCCGGATGCACCGTCAGCTCCCATGCGAGCGACAGCGCGCTCTCGCCGTTCATCACGGCTGGCTGCGCCTCCGCAAGGGCCGTGAAATCGTCGGGAAGATCGCGTTCGACCACCGTCGCACCCGCCCGCGCCGCCCCCGCCGCGACATCGTCGAGCAGCGCCATCGTCGCCGTCTCGGCCTGCGGCCACGCATAGGTACGGCAGACGCCGACGCGGGGCGGACGGTCCGGCTTCGCGTCCGGATCGCCGAGGTCGCGTCCGGTCATGGCCGAGAGGAGGAGGGCGCAGTCCGCGACGGTTCGGGCGAGGACGCCGATTGTGTCGAGGCTCTCCGACATGATCTTCATGCCGGCGATCGGGAGCGTGGCATAGGTCGGCTTGAATCCCACGATGCCGCAGAACGCCGCAGGCCGGATCACGCTGCCCGCCGTCTGGGAGCCGAACGCCAGCGGCACGCAGAAATCGGCAATTGCCGCCGCGGAACCACTCGATGAGCCGCCCGGTGTATGCGCGTGATCGTGCGGATTGACGGTCGGACCGGGCTTGCGCGTGGCGAACTCCGTCGTGACCGTCTTGCCGATCGCGACACCCCCCGCCCGCTTCGCCAGCGCGACCACCGCAGCGTCGGCGCGTGGGCGGTGGCCGGCATAGATCGGCGAGCCGTATTCCGTCGGCATGTCGGCGGTATCGAGTACGTCCTTCACCGCAACGGGGAGCCCATGCAGCGGGCCAGCGGCCGCGGAGGCAGCGGCGCGGCGGGCGGCATCGGGATCGAGGTAGGTGAACGCTCGTAACCGAGGCTCCCGCTCGGCGATCCGCGCGAGGCAGGCCTCCATCAGAGCCTCCGGGCGAAGCGCGCCGGCACGGATCGCGCGCGCGGCTTCGGTCGCTGTCAAGCGTGACGGGTCTGCCATGATTCCTCCCCATATGGCCGGGCGAGGGTGGCGAAGTCGGGGGCGCGGGTCCATCCTTACCGGCATGGATCGCAGCGACCGCCCGCACGCCGTCCGCGTCGGTGCGGCGGCCGACGGCACCCTCACCTACCTCGTCGACGTTCCGCCTGAGGCGTTGCCGCCGGTGCGTCTGCGCGACCTCGTCAATGCGTGGGACGCCGCGCGCCACGCTGCCATCGCCGCCGGCCACGGCGCCGCCACATGGGGCGTCGCGCGGCTGTTCCGGTTCAGGCGCGACGACGGCAGCTGCACCGATCTCGCGCTGGCCGATCCGGATGCCTGCTGCTGGGCGGGCGCGGTGGACGGCACGGTGGGGATGAACACGAGCTACGGATTGTCCCTTTGCCTTCGTCTTCTGGCCCTCGTCGACCTGCTCGCTCGTGCCAGCTGGGCCGCCTCCCTGTTCTCGCTGCGCCGCGACGGTGCGGAGATCGACCATTGCGTCCTGCACACTGCGGCCACCGTTCCGCTGACGCGCGAGGCCCGCTTCGACGAGACCGGGTTTCGTGCCATCGTCGAACCGGCGCGGCTGCCCGTGCGGCCGCCGCCGTTGTCAGGAGCCGTGCCATGACCACCGCCTTGCGGCGCCCCGCACTGCTGTTGCTCGTCCTGCTGGCGAGCGCCGGTTGCCAGTATCTCCCGTCCTCGGACGGGCCGCGCAGCCGCGCCAGCGCGGGCGATCTGGTGGCATGCCGCAAGCGCGCCGACGAGATCTATCAGGCCCAAAACCGCGGTGCTGTCTACGATGCGGACCTCTACCGCACGAGCGATCGCGATTCGCCCTATGCGACCAGCGGGCTCACCGGCGTCACTAGCGACGGGCTCGGCGCGCGCTATCAGCGCGACCAATTCGAGGACGCCTGCCTGCGCAGCACCAACAGTAGCGCGCCGACGCAGCTCAACCAGGGTGCGGGCGGCGGGACCGCCAGCCCGGCCGCCGCCGCAACGCGCCGGCCGCAGGCCGCGCAATAGACGCGATGCGGCGTGCGCCCTAGAAGCGGGGAGACCCGCAACGGAGGGAAGGCGCCCGATGAGCAAGATCACCCGTACCGAGCCTAACAAGATTCTCGCGAAAGCCGTCGAATATCACGGCTTCGTCTTCCTCCAGGGTTGCACCGCCCAGGACCTGTCGAATGACATCGGCGGCCAGACCCGCGAGGTGCTGGCCCAGATTGATCAGATCCTCGAAACCCACGGCACCGACAAGACGCGGCTGCTTCAAGCCCAGATCTGGCTGAAGGACATCCGTGACCGCGACGCCATGAATGCGGTCTGGTCGGCGTGGTTGCCCGAAAACGGCGCTCCGGCACGCGCCTGCGTGCAAGCCAATATGGCGGACCCGCGGCATCTCGTCGAAATCATGGTTACAGTCTGCAAATAGCCGTCCATCCGTTTCGATTCGGACCGGCGGACGCACGTTCGGGCGGTCCGGACTCGGTAGTCAGGTGCGTACCATTGCGTGAGTGGGATAGCTTCGAAAACGGATTTTTGTTAGAGAGTCACGGCGTGTTTCTGACTGTTGCAGATGAGCCATATGTTGCAAAAATGCCTACACAGTGGCGCAAGATCGCGATAATTTAGGCCTATCGTCCTGAAAGCGACGGTTATCCACA
>DATAPS010000080.1:0-6690 GCA_036265085.1 Acetobacteraceae bacterium
CCGACTTCGCGCTCCGCTTCCAGCCGCCGTCGGGGATTGGCCTGTCGATCGACGCCGGTGGGGTAGTGACCGGCGGCGGCTTTCTGTTCCATGACCCGGTGCAGCAGTTGTACGCAGGTGCGCTGCAGCTGTCGCTGAACGACGCGATCACGCTCACCGCGTTCGGACTCATCTCGACACGTTTGCCCGACGGCAGCCGCGGCTACTCGCTGCTGATCTTTATCACCGCCGACGGCTTTGAGCCGGTCGAGTTGGGCTTTGGGTTCATGTTGACGGCGATCGGCGGCATGATCGGCATCAATCGCACGTTCGATCAAGACGTGATTCGTGCGGGGCTCAAGAACGACACTCTGAAATCGCTGCTCTTTCCACGCGATCCCATCACCAACGCGCCGGCGGTGATACAGGCGCTGTCGAGCTCTTTCCCGGCGAAGCAGGGAAGCTATCTCCTGGGATTGTTGGCGCGCCTCACGTGGTTCACGCCGACACTCGCCACTTTCGACCTCGCGCTGATCCTCGAATTCGGCGCCCGCACGCGGCTCCTCGCACTCGGCCGCGTGAGCATTCTCTTACCGACGTCCGACAACGATCTCATTCGAATCAATCTCGATTCGATGGGCGTGCTCGACTTCGACGCCGGCACCGTCGCCCTCGACGCCACCCTCGTCGATTCGCGACTGTTGCAAAAGTTCACGATCACTGGATCCGCGGCGCTGCGCGCGGGGTGGGGAAGCGGCCCCGACTCGAGTTTCCTATTATCGGTCGGCGGCTTCAACCCGCACTTCGTTCCCCCCGCCGGCATTCCCGCGGTCGATCGCGTCTCGATCTCGCTGTCGTCGGGCAAAAATCCAAAGCTGCATCTCGACGCCTACTTCGCCGTCACCTCCAACAGCGTGGAATTCGGGGCGCACGCTTCGTTGTACGCCGAAGCCGGCGGCTTCAGCATCTCCGGCGACCTCGGCTTCGACGTCTTGATCACGCATCCGCCGCTCAAGTACATCGCCGACTTCCAAGCGACGGTGCAGTTGAAGTACGAATCGCACAACCTGTTCAAGCTCGACGTCAAAGGGTCGCTCGCCGGCTCCAAGCCCACGCGCCTCAGCGGCAAGGCCAGCTTCTCGATCTTGTGGTGCGATTTCTCCGTTCCGTTCGATCATACCTTCGACACCGGATCTGGCGCCGATCAACTACCCTCGGTATCTGGCTCGAGTCTACTCGTCGCCGCATTCTCCGACTCAACGAATTGGACGGTTCAACGCGTGCCAGGCGTGGCACACGGCGTGGCCCTTCGAACCACTCCGGCCGGTGCCGCGGTCCTGCTCGATCCACTCGGCCAATTGAAGGCGACGCAGCTTGTCGTCCCGCTCAACACCGCGCGCGCCGTCGACACCATCAACGGCGCGCCGGTCGCCGGCGATCGCACGTTCCATGTCACGGCAACCGTCAACGGCGAGGCGTCGACGACGCCGGTGCAAGCGTCGTTTGCTCCAGCGCATTTCTTCGAGATGAGCGACGACGACAAGCTCGTCGCGCCGTCATTCCAGTTGATGGATTCAGGTTTGCTCTTTGGTAGCTCGTCGACATTGTTTGACCATTCGCTCATCGTCCCCGCGCCGCTCAAGTACGACGCCATCGTCTTGAACCCGTTTCCGAAACAAACGACGAAGGGCGGGCCGGTGATCGGCGGGCCAGGGAACGGCGGAATCGTTCCGCCGATTCTCACCGCCGTCGCGTCTGCAACCGTCGCGCCGCCCGTGATCGGCCCGATCCTCGACCCGCCGACCAAACCACCGATCGTCGTACCACCGCCGCCTCCCAAAGACCCACCGCTCGAGCTCCGCACCACGTACACCATGCCCGCCGAGTCGCTCGGCGCGCAGGCAACCACCGGTGCCGCAGCGCGCGTCGCCGTCCGCCGTGTCGGGCGTCGTCGATTTGGAAATACGCAAGCCGTTCCCGCGGCGATGACCGCGGCGCCGCGCTGGGCGATCGTTCCCCTCGTCGGCGGCGATCCCGCGCCGGTCGGTCCGGACGTGAAAACGTGGACCGACTACAAGGACGCACTTGCGACCCTCAATCGCGCCGGCGCCGTCTGGCAGTTGTTGCCCGCGCACGAAGCCGAAAGCTGAGCCGAGGATTATACGAGATGTCCAATGCAACGCTGAGCTTTCTCCCATGGACCCGACAAGGCGCCGCTGCATCGGTCAACGCACCGGATCCGCTCAACGCGAATCTCAGTGGCGCCGCGCAGTTGACGGCTAACGTTGCGGTGAACGGTACGCCCGTGCCGACGGTCACCGTTCGCCTGCGCGGTCCGGCGGATGTCCTCGGCATCGACACGAACCAAGTCGTCCGCACCGATCCGCGCCCCGGCAGCACCGACTTCGAGCCGAACTGTTTCCCATCAATCGAGTTCGACCGCCCCGATTTTCCCTGGTTGTTCACTCCCGCCAGTCCGACCACGAACGGCAAGCTACGCCCGTGGCTCTGCTTGATCGTCGTCCGCAAGCAAGAGGGTGTCACCTACAGCAGCGCGACCGACGGGCCGCTCCCCACGCTGCGCGTCGGCACCCCCGCGCAGCCCGCGCTCGAGTTGCCCGATCTCGGCGAGAGCTGGGCCTGGGCGCATGCGCAAGCGTCGGGCGCCGACAGCAGCGAAGGGCAGGTCGACAGCGCGTTGAACGGTGCGCCGGCATTGAATCTCTCGCGTTTGATCTGTCCGCGTGTGCTGGAACCGGACACCGACTACGTCGCCTGCGTCGTTCCTGCATTCGCTCTCGGTTGTGCTGCGGGACTCGGGCAGGCGATCGCCGACAGCGCCATCACCGCGGCCAACGCTCTGGTTCCCGCCTGGACCACACCGCCGGCGCCGGGCGACGTGCTGCTACCCGTCTACTACCACTGGGAGTTCCGCACCGACGACGCCGGCGACTTCGAGTCGCTCGCGAGAAAACTGACGTCGGTTGTGCCGCAGGGCTTGGGAAAGCGGAAGATCGACATCACCAGCCCTGGCTTTGCTGCCGGTTTTCCCGCGGGCATAACGATCACCGCCGATCTCGAAGGCGCGTTGCTCCCGATCGTTGCCGGCGTTTTACCTCCCGCCGATCCCGCGCCGCTGTCATTCCAGAACGCTCTTGCACCAATCATCAACGCGCCCAGCACAACGGCTGCCGCTGATCCCCACGCCGATCCGCTCCTCGCTCCGCCGATTTACGGGAGATGGCACGCTGGCCGCGGCACCGTCACCCCCGGCGCCACGAGCTGGCTCGACGAGTTGAATCTCGACGCCCGCTGGCGCGCCGCCGCCGCATTTGGCACGCGCATCATACAAAAAAATCAAGAAGCGCTCATGGCCTCCGCCTGGGACCAGGCGGGCGACCTGCAGGGCGTGAATCAACGCGTGCGACAGTTGCAAGTGACCCTCGCCGTGAACGAGCGGCTCCACGCCAAGCACTTCGCCGCGCTCACCGACGAGATGATGCTGCGCGTCGCCGCTCCGGCCTTCGGGCGCCTCTGGCAGTCCGCCGGAAAGACGCTGCTCGCCGAACAAGAAAGCACGCTCCTGCCGATCGCCGCGAATCGCTCGGCGATGCGCCGCATCGCTCGGCAGCGCGGTCCGCTCACTCGTCGCATCGCGGCGCAGGGTTTCACACGCTCGGCGACCAACACCTGGATCGTCGAGCTGAATCAAGCGGTGCTGCCCGCTCCGCCCGCGCCGCCGCCGATTCCTTCCTTCTGCGCGCTTCCCGTGCTGCCGAGCCTCACCACCAATTCCAACTTCGGCCTCTTCACCGTTTTTCCGGAAAGCGTCACGGTGCCTTCGGAAGGCACTGCCGTTCCGAACCCGTACACCACTGACATTCCCGGCTACTTCAGAGCCGCGGCCGACGCACACATCAAGGCGATGTTTCCCCCGCGCCTCATTCTGCGCCGCGCGGTCGTTAACGCTTTGGATAGTGTCTCACAGCTCGTGCTTGCCCAGACGCAGCCGCGCGTCGCACTCGCGGCGCTCGCTCATGCGGCAATCACTACCGGCGACAACGTGCTCTCTCCGACTGCACCCGGCGTTACCGCCGTCGGCTTGGAAAGCGTCATGGCCGCTCCGCAGTTCACGCAGCCGATGTACGAGCCATTGAGAGATCTCTCACAAGATCTGCTTCTCCCCGGCATCGATAACGTCGGGCCCGACACCGTGCTCGGCATGAAGACCAACCGCCGGTTCGTCGACTCGTACCTCGTTGGCCTCAACCACGAGATGGCCCGCGAACTCCTCTGGCGCGGATATCCCACCGACCAACGCGGCACCTACTTCGCTCACTTTTGGGGTTCAGGAAATCCGAATACCGCTCCCGCCGACATCGGCCCGATCACCGGCTGGTTCCCAGGGCGCCCCATCGGTGATTCGCTCGGACCGTTGTCTCTCGTCGACCAATTCGTCATGCTGCTCCGCAGCACGCTGCTGCGCCGCTATCCCAATGCGATCGTCTATCTCACACCGGCGCTCAAGACCGTGGCGCGCGACGGTACCACGACGCTCGTCCCGGACGAGAATACCGCGCACGAGCAAATGCCGATCTTCAGTGGGTCGATGCAACCCGACATCACCTTCGTCGGGTTCAACGTCACCACCGCCGCCGCCACCGGTCAGGACGGCGGCGCCGGCTACTACCTCGTGATCCAAGAACATCCCACCGAGCCCCGCTTCGGCATCGATGCCGAAGTCTCGATGGGCACCGCGACACACCTGAGCGCGAGCGCACCCCCGCCGGGCGGCGTGCCGATCGGAGCTGGTCTGGTCTGGGCGATGAACGGCGCACATATGGCCGGCATCACCCGCCGGCATCCGGTGCGCCTTGCGATCCACGCGTCCCGATTGATCGTCACCGCGTGACAGCCATCAGACAATGCTAAACATCCCACTGTTCAACACCAGCTTCGCGATTCCCGCCGCGAGCCCCGACCTTCCCCCCGTCACGCTCTGCCCGAGCAACGTGCCGCTGGTGTTGCTGCCGGTCCGGCTGGAAACGCGCTTCTTCACCCTCCAATCGGGTGTGACCGAGCTGCGCGTTCGCATCTACCCCGACAAGATCCATCTCGACTCGCACCAGCCCGAGCTCACCACCGACGAGCGTACCTCGGGCGCGCAGTACTGGCAGCAAGATTGGAGCGCGGGGAGCGACCAGACCGCGCGCGCCGACGCCTGGCGCATGCTCGCCGATCGCTTCGGCGCTCCACGCGCGGCGTGGATTGCAAGAACGCTCATTCCTGCCAACCTCGCGCAACGTTCGCCGACCGTGGCGCCGGTGTTTCCTACGCTCCCGCCCGTCGCCCCGGGCGGCGAAGAGGTCTGGCGCACCGCGCCCCAAGCGCGACTGATGCCCGACCGTTGGACGGCGATCGTTCACTCCGGCGGCCACGCCGCGCTGCAAGTCACGGGGCGTGACGTCACACGCCCGCTCGCCGTCGGCCCCGATCCGCAACGCCCGCCGCTCGACGCCGCAACCGAAGCCGCAATTGCCGCGGGCGACGCTCTGGCCGTCGACCCTGGCATGAAGTGGATGATCGACTTCGACGAAGCGGAATCCAAAGGCATGGCGTTGCGCATCGCCATTCCTCCGTCGATACTCGCCGCGGGACTCGACAGCCTCGTTGTCTTTGGCGTCGGCAGCTCGGTCACCGCAACGAGCGCCGGCGCGCAATTCGTCGACCTGCTCGACGCCCACCACTACACCGACGGCCTCGAGTTTCTCCGGCTCGGCGCGCCCACAAACAACACCGACGACCGCCGCGCCGCTTATTCGTCAGAAGATCCGGCCCACGCTCGTAGCTTCGCCATCGAGATGGCGAACCCGCCCGCCGCCGCGGCGAACGCGCTGCACGCCGGCAATGCACTCGGCGTTCCGGCCAACCGCATCGCTGCCACGCTCGGCGCCATCGGCGAAGCGACCACCGATTCCGATCTCGACGCGCGCAGCATGAACACCGCGCTCTGGCAGGTCGGCTGGGGATATTACCTCTCAAACATGATGGGGCCCGAGACGGGCCTGACGCCCGATGCCGTCGATTGGGCGCGTGCGAGATTTCTAAACTCCGTCCGCGCCGGCGGCCCCTTTCCGGTTCTCAGATGCGGCCGCCAACCGTACGGCGTGCTGCCGGTTACGTCGCTCGACCTGTGGGCACCCGAAGCCAACGATGCCAACGCCCCGCGGAGCACCTGGCTCAAAGGCCTGCTCCTCAACATGCGCGAGCAGGTTTGGCGTCCCGTCGCCGGCGGCGTCGCACGTGTCGGTCGACGCGCGGCTTCACTCGCCGACGCCGATCTCGCCGACGTCATGCAGACCGACGCGATCTCCAATAGCTTCCGTACCCGCAACGTACTCGGCCGCCACTACCTCGAGCATCTCTTCGCATTGAACGCGCAGGATTTCACCGGCCAAGCGACGACGCAGACCACCATCGCGGGAAGAATGCTGCAGATCCTGGGTTTGCCGACCGCTCCGGTACAGATCCCGCGCTTGGGCCACGCATTCTACGACAACGCCGCCTGGTCGGTCACCGCGCCGCTCGTCCAGTCCGGCGAAGTCTCACCGTGGCGCAACCTCGAGCCCAATTACATCGGCACACTGCTCTCCACGTCGACCATTCAAGGGATCATCGATACACGCACACTGCCGGCAGGGAGCGATGGCG
>DATAPS010000081.1:0-8645 GCA_036265085.1 Acetobacteraceae bacterium
GTCGCGGCGGTTCGGCCCCGGTACCCGCATTGAAGCCCGGGAGCACGAGGCGGTTCGACCACAGGCTCGTCGGCTTCTGGCTGGCGAAGTCCACGTCGCCGGCGATCAGGGCGCTATAGACCGCGTCGAGCGGCGGCGCGCTGTTGAGCCGGTTGAGGCGCTCCGCCGCGGTCGTGCCGACGACGAATACCAGCAACAGGACGCACGCGCTCGCCAGCACACCGCCGCCATAGGTGAAGATGCGCCGCCCGATGCCGCCGGGCGGCGCGGTGCGGCGACCGGCGATCTGCGGCCACAGCGTCCAGAGCAGCGCCAGATCGATCAGCACCGCGATGCGTTGCCACCACGTCACCGCCGCATCGTGATAGGGCAGGAATTGAAGGGCGAAGAAGCCGAGCAGCGCAATGGGCGCGAAGACGAGCGTCGTGAGCGCGATCGCGCGCAGGAGCCAGCCGATCTCGCCGTGACGCACCTCCCGCGGGCCGGCGAGATACTGCACGAAGATGTTGCTCGGCAGCTGCCGGCGCAGCCGCGCACGCACGTCGGCATCGTCGATCTGCGCGCCGAGTTCGCCGTCAAAGGCGATCACCTTGATCGCGAGCAGCACGAAATGCAGCAGCACGTAGGCGTGCACGACGAGGAAGATCGCCGGCCCCAGCACGAAGAAGCCGACGAGCGGCAGGTCGACCGAGAGGAATGGCAGCTTGATCGGGCTCTGCAGCAGCAGGTCGCGATGCGTGACGCTGCCGGCTGCGACGAGCAGGTAGAAGAGCACGAAGAGATAGCTCAGCCAGAGGCCCGCGCCGACGGTCGCGGCATCGACGACGGCGCTGCGCAGCGCCTCGAGATCGGTGGCCTTCGCGGCGAGCGGCGGCGGAGGCGGAAGCGGAGCCGGTGTGTCGGCGACGGGCGGGGCGTGGTCCGCGGGCACTGTGTCCGGCACGGTTGCAGCTCCTGCAACGATCTCTGCGGCGCCGACCGTCGTAACACTCCCGAACCCGTGAGCACGAGCGGAAAGCCGCGGCGGCGCGCGTCACGATCCGGGTATACCGCACGCCCACTTCCCGCCCGCCATGCGCGGCCTGACGCCGCGCATGGCGGCTGATCGCCTGCGCCTGACGGAACGGAGCGGGAGGGCGTTATGGATTTCACCGGACGATACGCCGTGGTTACCGGGCGCGGCGGCGGGATCGGGCGGCTGCGTGGCACGTTGAGGGTTACGCTTGAGCGCCGGCAGCGTATATTGGGAACAAGCGGTGAGACCCCCGCTGGACGTTGAGGAAGCGAATGTCGGCGCGGCCCGAGTGGGACGAGTCGGAGGCCGCGACGCTTATCGCGCGGCATTCCGAGCGCGAAGGTGGCCTGTTGCCGGTCTTGCATGAACTGCAGGCGCGGTTCGGCTGCGTTCCCGACGGCGCGGTCCCGCTCGTCGCTGACGCGCTCAACATTTCGCGCGTGGATGTGCACGGTGTCCTCACCTTCTACGACGACTTCCGGCGCGGACCGCCCCCGCCTCGCGTGGTTCGGCTGTGTCGCGCCGAAGCCTGCCAGGCGCTCGGCTGCGAAGACCTCGTAGCCGAGCTCGCGCGCAGACACGGCGTCTTCTTGGATACGCCAACCGAGATCGTCGCGGTCGAGACCGTGTACTGCCTCGGGAATTGTGCGCTCGGCCCGTCCGCGCTGGTCGGCGACGAGCTCGTCGGGCGCCTCGATGCGGCACGCCTCGCCGAGCTCTGCGGACTGCCGCCGCGATGAACATGTCCACCCTGAAGGCGCGCGTATTCGTCCCGGCGGACGCATCGGCGCTCTCCGTCGGCGCGGAAGCGGTCGCGCGCGCCATCGCGGCCGAAGGCGTTCGGCGGGACCTCCCGATCGACGTCGTCCGCACCGGGTCTCGCGGCGCGTTCTGGCTGGAGCCACTGGTCGAAGTGGCGCACGGCGGCACGCGGCTGGCCTACGGCCCCGTCGCGTCATCCGACGTGCCGAGCTTGTTCGATGCCGGGTTCCTCACGGGCGGGGCGCATCCGACATTCCTCGGCGCCACCGACGAGATTGGCTGGCTGAAGCGCCAGCAACGCCTCACCTTCGCCCGCGTCGGCGTCATCGATCCGCTGTCGATCGAGGCTTATCGCGCGGCAGGCGGCTTGGTCGGACTGCAGGCGGCGCTCGCGACGTCGCCTGCCGAAATACTGCGGGCCGTCCGCGCGTCCGGGCTGCGTGGCCGCGGCGGTGCGGGCTTCCCGAGCGGGATCAAGTGGCAGACGGTCCACGATACAGCGGGCCCGCGAAAATACGTCGTCTGCAACGCCGATGAAGGCGACAGTGGCACGTTCGCCGATCGCATGTTGCTGGAAGGCGATCCATTCCTGCTGATCGAAGGCATGGCCATCGCCGCGATCGCAGTCGGTGCGACGCGTGGCTACGTCTACATCCGCTCGGAGTATCCGCACGCGATCCGCACCTTCGCCCGCGCGATTGAGGCGGCGGAAGCGGCCGGTGCGATCGGCCAGTCGGTGCTCGGCTCCGCCCATCGCTTCGACGTCGAGCTGCGCGTCGGCGCGGGATCCTATATTTGCGGCGAGGAAACCGCGCTGCTGGAAAGCTTGGAAGGCAAGCGGGGCATCGTACGGGCGAAGCCGCCGCTTCCGGCGGTGTCCGGTCTGTTCGGCGCGCCGACGCTGGTCAACAACGTCCTGACGTTCGCGGCCGTCCCTTGGATACTCGCGCACGGCGCGGATGCCTATGCGGAGTATGGCATGGGCCGGTCGCGAGGCACGCTTCCTATCCAGCTCGGGGGCAACGTTCGGCGCGGCGGGCTTATCGAGCTCGCATTCGGCACCACGCTGCGCGCGCTGATCGAGGAGTTCGGCGGCGGCACGCTCTCCGGCCGCCCAGTACGCGCCGTGCAGGTTGGCGGTCCGCTCGGTTCGTATCTCCCCGCGCATCTGCTCGACACGCCGCTCGATTACGAAGCGCTCGCGGCCGTCAAGGGGATGGTCGGCCATGGCGGGGTCGTCGTGTTCGACGACCGCGTGGACATGGCGCAACAGGCGCGCTTCGCTTTCCGCTTCTGCGCCGCCGAGAGCTGCGGCAAGTGCACCCCTTGCCGCGTCGGCGCGGTGCGCGGTGCAGAGCTCGTGGAGCATATCGTTGCGCACGGACCTCGGGAGGCCGACATCGCGCTGCTGCATGAGCTCTGCACGCTGATGACGGACGCCTCCCTGTGCGCCATGGGCGGGCTCACGCCGATGCCCGTGCTCAGCGCGCTGACGCATTTTCCCGAGGACTTCGGCCTGATGCCGCAACGGCACGCGGCAGAGTGAGGATCGTGCGATGACACTGATCAAGGAACTCGACACCGGAACGCCGATCCGAACGTCCGATCGCACCGTCACGTTCACGATCGACGGACGCACGGTGAGCGTGCCGGCCGGAACATCGGTGATGGCGGCCGCGACGACGCTGGGGACGAAGATCCCGCGCCTGTGCGCAACGGACAAGCTGGAAGCGTTCGGCTCGTGCCGTCTCTGCCTCGTCGAGATCGAGGGGCGTCGAGGCACTCCGTCGTCATGCACCACGCCCGCCGAGGACGGCATGGTCGTGCATACGCACACGGAGCGGCTCGCGCAGCTTCGGCGCGGCGTGATGGAGCTCTACATCTCGGATCATCCGCTCGACTGCCTGACCTGCGCCGCGAACGGCGATTGCGAGCTGCAGGACATGGCCGGCGCGGTCGGGCTGCGGGCGGTCCGCTACGGCGCGGATGGTGCGAATCACGTCAAGGCGGAAAGTCCGCTGTTCCTCCCTTCGGATCTCTCGAACCCCTATTTCGCCTACGATCCGTCGAAGTGCATCGTGTGCAGCCGCTGCGTGCGCGCGTGCCAGGAGGTCCAGGGCACGTTCGCGCTGACCATCGCCGGCCGTGGATTCGACTCGCGCGTTTCGGCCGGGGGCGTCGATTTCCTCGGCTCCGAGTGCGTCTCGTGTGGCGCCTGCGTGCAGGCGTGCCCGACCGCGACGCTGATCGAGAAATCCGTCGTCGCGCAGGGGCAGCCCGAGCACTCGGTTGTCACCACATGCGCCTATTGCGGCGTCGGGTGCTCGTTCAAGGCGGAGATGAAGGGCGATCAGCTCGTCCGCATGGTGCCTTTCAAGGCTGGAGGCGCGAACGAGGGTCATTCCTGTGTGAAGGGGCGCTTCGCCTGGGGTTACGCGATGCACCCGGACCGGGTTCTCAAGCCGATGGTACGCGAGCGAATCACCGATGCATGGCGCGAAACGACGTGGGAAGACGCCATCGCCCGGGCCGCCGACGCGTTCCGCCGCATCCAGGACACTCACGGACGCGACGCGATCGGCGCGATCTCGTCCTCGCGCTGCACCAACGAGGAAGTGTTCGTCGTGCAGAAGCTCGTGCGCACGGCGTTCCGCAACAACAACGTCGACACCTGCGCCCGGGTCTGCCACGCGCCGACCGGCTACGGCCTGAAGCAGACGATGGGAACCTCGGCGGGCACGCAGGACTTTCGGTCGGTGGCGAAAGCCGACGTCATACTCGTGATCGGCGCGAACCCGACCGACGGACATCCGGTATTCGCCTCACGGCTCAAGCGACGCCTGCGTGAGGGAGCGAAGCTGATTGTCGCCGATCCGCGTCGCATCGATCTCGTCCGCACGCCGCATGTCCGCGCTCAGCTTCACCTCCAGCTCAAGCCGGGCACCAACGTCGCATTCCTCAACGCGATGGCGCATGTCGTCGTGACCGAAGGACTCGCCGATCAGGATTTCGTCCGCGCGCGCTGCGATCAGGATGCGTTCGCGGAATGGGCAGCATTCGTCGCCGAGCCCCACAATTCGCCGGAAGAAACGGAGCAGCACACGGGCGTTCCGTCGGCCGACGTGCGCGCGGCGGCACGGCTCTACGCCACCGCGCGAAACGCCGCGATCTACTACGGCCTCGGCGTCACCGAGCACAGCCAGGGATCGACCGCGGTGATGGCGATCGCGAACCTCGCGATGGCGACCGGGAATATCGGCCGCGAGGGCGTCGGCGTGAACCCGCTGCGCGGCCAGAACAACGTGCAGGGCGCGTGCGACATGGGCTCGTTCCCCCACGAGTTCTCCGATTACCGTTCCGTCAGCGACGATGCGACGCGCGCAATCTTCGAGGCGATGTGGCACCTGCCGCTCGACCGCGAGCCGGGGCTGCGCATCAACAACATGCTGGACGAGGCGTTGGAGGGCCGGTTCCGCGGCATCTACGTGCAGGGCGAGGACATCGCTCAGTCCGATCCGAATACGCAGCACGTCACCGCCGCGCTCGAGGCGATGGAATGCGTCGTCGTGCAGGACCTGTTCCTCAACGAGACGGCGAAGTTCGCGCACGTCTTTCTTCCGGGGTCATCCTTCCTCGAGAAGGACGGGACGTTCACCAACGCCGAACGGCGCATCAATCGCGTCCGCCGCGTCGTGGCGCCGCGCCCCGGAATGGACGAATGGCGGATCACTGCGGAACTCTCGCGCGCCTTAGGCTACCCGATGACCTACGAAAGCCCCGCCGACATCATGGCCGAGATCGCTGCCCTGACGCCCAGCTTCGCGGACGTCACCTATGAAACGCTCGACCGGCTCGGCTCCGTTCAGTGGCCCTGCAATGCGGCGGCCCCCGCTGGCACGCCGGTGATGCACGTCGACCGTTTCGTGCGCGGCGAGGGCCGGTTCATGATCACGGAGTTCGTACCGACGAAAGAGCGCACTGGCCCGCGCTTCCCGCTGCTGCTGACGACGGGACGGATCTTGTCGCAATACAACGTCGGCGCTCAGACACTTCGCACGAGCAACGCCCTTTGGCACTCGGAGGACGTGCTTGAGATCCACGCGTCCGACGCTGAAAACCGCGGCATCCGTGACGGCGATCTCGTGCTGGTCACCAGCCGTTCCGGCGAGGTCGCGCTGCACGCCTCGATCAGCGAGCGGGTCGCCCCGGGCGTCGTCTACACGACCTTCCACCACCCCGACACAGGTGCCAACGTCATCACGACGGACTTGTCGGACTGGGCGACGAACTGTCCCGAATACAAGGTGACGGCCGTGCAGGTCCGCCGTACGAACGGACCGTCGGCGTGGCAGGAACACCACCGCGTCGAAGTTCAAACGATGCGGCAAGTCGCCGCGAGTTAGGCCGGACGACGTCCGGCCCCCTGGGCGCCCATACGCACGACGCGAAAGAAAGAGGGCGCGCGCCTCGTCGGCGCAGGCCGTTTGTTCGCTGGTGTCTGGAAAACGTCAGGCCGACTTCGCCATGATCTCGTCGGCGATGTTGCGCGGCACCGGATCGTAGTGATGGAACTGCATCGTGAACGATGCACGTCCCTTCGTCATGCTGCGCAGGTCGGAGATGTAGCCGAACATCTCCTTCAGCGGCACATGCGCGCGCACCATTACCGTCGAGCCGGAGCTCTCCTGGTTCTGGATCATGCCGCGCCGGCGGTTGAGGTCGCCCACCACGTCGCCGACATGGTCGTTCGGCGTCGTCACCTCGACATCCATGATCGGCTCGAGAATGATCGGCCCGGCCGCCTTCATGCCTTCGCGGAAGCACGCCTTGGCCGCGATCTCGAACGCCAGCGCGCTCGAGTCCACGTCATGGTACTTGCCGTCGATCAGCGTGTATTTGAAGTCGACCGTCGGGAAGCCCGCGAGCACGCCGGTGTCCGCCTGCACGCGAATACCTTTCTCGACCGCGGGGATGTATTCCCGCGGTACCGAGCCGCCGACCACCTTGTTCTCGAAGATGACGCCGCCGTTACGCTCGACCGGCTCAAAGGTGATCTTCACCTCGGCGAACTGGCCAGAGCCGCCGGTCTGCTTCTTGTGCGTGTAGGTGTGCGTGTGCGACTTGCTGATCGTTTCGCGATACGCCACCTGCGGGGCGCCGATATTCGCCTCCACGCCGTATTCGCGACGCAGACGGTCGATGATGATCTCGAGATGCAGCTCGCCCATCCCCGACAGGATGGTCTGGCCGGTCTCCTGATCGGTCTTCAGGCGCAGCGACGGGTCCTCGCCCGCGAGTTTCTGCAGCCCGATCGTCATCTTTTCGACGCTGTCCTTGGTCTTCGGCTCGACCGAGATGTCGATGACCGGGACGGGGAAGGCCATGCGCTCGAGCACGACCGGATCCTCCGGAGAGGCGAGCGTGTCGCCGGTGCCGGTGTCCTTTAGGCCCACGAAGGCCGCGATGTCGCCCGCCGAGACTTCCTTGATCTCCGCGCGCTTGTCGGCGTGCATCTGGAACATCCGGCCGACGCGCTCCTTGCCGTGCTTCGTCGTGTTCAGCACCGTATCGCCGCTCTTCAGCGTGCCGGCGTAGACGCGCACGAAGGTCAGCGTGCCGTACTTGTCGTTGATGATCTTGAAGGCGAGGCCCGCGAACGGCGCGTTCGGATCGGCCTTGATCCGGCGGCGATCGCTGTACTCGCCGTCCTCCTCGCCTTCCTCCGCCGCGATCGAGATGCCCGGCACGTCGACGGGCGACGGCAGGTAGTCGAGCACCGCGTCGAGCAGCGGCTGCACGCCCTTGTTCTTGAACGCCGTGCCGCACAGCACGGGACGGAACGCGCCCGAGATCGTGCCGGTCTTGATCGCGCGCTTCAGCGTCGCGACCGAGACATCGCCGTGCTCGAAGTATTCCACCATGCCGGCGTCATCGACCGACAGCGCCGTGTCGAGCAGGAGCTGGCGGTACTCCTTCGCCTTCTCCATCATGTCGGCCGGGATCGGCTCGTCGTGGAACTTCGCGCCGAGTTCGCCGCCCTCCCAGATGATCGCCTTCATCTCGACCAGGTCGACGACGCCGGCGAAGGTGTCCTCGACGCCGATCGGGAGCTGCAGCGGCAGCGCCACGATGTCGAGCTTCTCCTTCAGCGTGTCGAACGCGCGGAAGAAATCCGCGCCGGTACGGTCGAGCTTGTTGATGAAGATGATGCGCGGGACGTTGTAGCGGTCGGCGAGACGCCAGTTGGTCTCGGACTGCGGCTGCACGCCGGCGACGCCCTCGATGATGAACACGGCGCCGTCGAGCACGCGCAAGCTGCGGTTCACTTCGATGTTGAAATCGATGTGGCCCGGCGTGTCGATGATGTTGATGCGGTGGTCCTTCCACGCGCAGGTGACGGCGGCGGAGGTGATCGTGATGCCGCGCTCGCGCTCCTGCTCCATGTAGTCGGTCGTGGTATTGCCGTCGTGGACCTCGCCGATCTTGTGCGACACGCCCGTGTAATACAGGATGCGTTCGGTCGTGGTGGTCTTGCCCGCGTCGATATGCGCGGTGATGCCGATATTGCGGATCTTTTCGAGCGGCGTCGTGGACACGATGGCCTCCTTGAGCCAATTCACAGCAGGACCCGGCACATGATCGGTCCGGGCAAACGACAAGGGGCGCGGCAAGGTCGCCCTCGCCCGCCCGTCCCTCAACTCCGACACTCTTGCCGGCTGATTCGTCCCGTCAAATGCCCTCGCGACGCCGGTTTTGCAAGCGGCCATTGCGCCAGGCGGTGCCTCAATTCGAATGCCCGCCCCGTGACACCCGACCCGTGACACCCGCCCTGTGACACCCCGACCTGTGACAAGGGTGGCGGGATTTG
>DATAPS010000082.1:0-2149 GCA_036265085.1 Acetobacteraceae bacterium
GGTCGCGATGCGCCCGTCGAGGGACTGCGCGATGCGGGCAACGACGAAACAGCCGTCCGGCGCCGATGGGGGTGCGCGCAACGGGGCATAGATCAGTGCCGCCGGTGCGTCCACCGCCTCCCCCGCGAGCAGCCGCAACCACGTCGCCTCGTCCAGCCCGGTATCGGCCGCCGGCATGTCCATGACCGGCGGCGGCGTATCATGCGCGTGCGAGCAGTGCCACAGGAACCACCTTGCGGGACGCGGTCGCCGCTCCGGTCGCACCGTAGCGGTGCGAGGGGCTCGGCACGGTTGCCGCACGCGCGATTGTGCCGATCACGCGCCGCTGCACGTCGATCGCGCGTTCCAGGAGCGCGCGATTCTCGTCGGCCAGGGCGCGCAGCCGGTGTGCCAGCCGGCGCGCGGCCGCATCGCGCTCGGGCGGACTCACCTTGCTTGCCTGCGCGAACGCCTCCGCGGCCGCGTGCTTCTCCTGCACCATGCGGGCTGCTCCCGCGAGGTCGACCGCGGCGAGCAGCGCATTCTCGCGTGCGAGCACGTCCGCGAGCGCCTCTGCAGCCGTGCGCGTGGCCGTTGCCGTCATCGGCGTTTTCCCCCTCCCTGCTCCTGCATCCGCAGCATCTCGTGAAACACCGGCGCCGCCAGCCCGATTCCGCCGTGCCGCTCCATGGTCTTCGCATATTCCTGGGTCAGCATCGGGCGCCACGTTGCCTCGCCGGTGCCGCCCCCGAGCGGCTGGTCCGAGAGGTCGACCGTGTCGAACATCGGCTTGAGCATCTCGCCGAGCGCCATCGCCTCGAAGTCCTGTGCAGCCTTCCAGATGCGGGCCGTCGCGGGGTCGGCCAGCTCGGCCGCACTCGGCGGGTCCATGATCGCGGCGATCATCGCACCACGAGGTCCGCCTGCAGGGCGCCGGCCGCCTTGATCGACTGGAGGATGCTGATCATGTCGCGCGGCCCGACCCCGAGCGCGTTCAGGCTGGCGACGAGATCGCGCAATGTGACGTTCGCCTGCACGATCCCTAGCCGCTTGTCGCCGCCATCGTTCACCTGGATGTTGGTCCGCGGCACGGTGGTTGTCGTTCCGACCGAGAACTGGTCGGGCTGACTGACCTCGGGCGTCTCGGTGACGCGGATCGTGAGATTGCCTTGCGCGATCGCGACCGTGCTGATGCGGACGTTCGCGCCCATGACCACCGTGCCGCTCGCCTCCTCGATGACGACGACCGCCGGGCTGTCCGGCTGGACCCGCAGATCCTCGACCCTCGCGAGCGCGCCGACCACATCCTGTCCCTTCAGATCGAGCATCACGGTGCGCGGATCCGTCGCATGCGCGCCGCCGCCGAGCGCGCGGTTGATGGCGTCGGCGATGCGCTCGGCCGTGGTGAGGTCGGGGTTGCGCAGAGCGAGCCGCAGCGAGGGATGCGCCCCGAGCTGATAGCCGATCTCCCGCTCGACGGTTGCCCCGTTCGAGATCTGGGCCGATGTGGGCACGCCACGGGTGACCGAGGCGGCGGAGCCCCGCGCGGATACGGCGCCGGTGGCGAGCGCGCCTTGCGCGACCGCATAGACCTCGCCGTCCGCCCCGAGCAACGGCGTCACCAGCAGAGTGCCGCCGGTGAGATTGGTCGCGTCCCCCAAGGCGGAGACCGCAACGTCGATCCGGCTGCCGGTGCGCGCGAAGGCGGGGAGATTGCCGGTGACCATGACCGCCGCGACGTTCTTCGTCTGCAGCTTCGCTTCCTGGTCGCGCGTGTTGACGCCGAGCCGCTCGAGCATGCCGATCAGCGATTGGCGCGTGAACACCGCGGTATCGAGCTTGTCGCCGGTACCGGGCAACCCCACCACGAGACCGTACCCGACAAGCTGATTCTGCCGGATGCCTTCGAGATCGGCGATGTCCTTGATGCGAACCTGCGCATCGACTGGCCCGGCTGCGAGGGCCAGGAATGTCAGGAATGCCAGGAGGGCGAGGATCGGCGTCGGACCGCGCATGCCGTGATCATCGGCGCAACCGGTTGACGCAACGTCAACGATTGGCCTCCATCATTCCATGCAACCGGGAGCGGCGAGGGACACGGGGTGATCGAGAAGGTATCGGGGCCGGCAGCCCCAGGCGTCGCACGACGATCCACGGCGCGTCGGTCCGG